>NZ_JBFAZD010000012.1:0-280062 GCF_040681655.1 Streptomyces sp. NPDC051662 | reverse complement strand
GGTTGATAGGCCGGATATGGAAGCCAGGTGACTGGTGGAGTTGACCGGTACTAATAGGCCGAGGGCTTGTCCTCAGTTGCTCGCGTCCACTGTGTTAGTTCTGAAGTAACGAACAGTCGTGTTGGTTTCCGCTGGTCGATATCTTCATAGTGTTTCGGTGGTCATTGCGTGAGGGAAACGCCCGGTTACATTCCGAACCCGGAAGCTAAGCCTCACAGCGCCGATGGTACTGCAGGGGGGACCCTGTGGGAGAGTAGGACGCCGCCGAACAATTATTGTGGGAATGCCTCGTGCCTTTTGGTACGGGGCATTCCTGCGTTCAGGGCCCATTTACGCGGTTTCCGGTTCTACGACGCCCTACGGGTGATATCTCGTTGCGAGTGAGGGCTCCGGGCGCGGAGTATCGGTGCATGAACCATGTGATTCGCGCCGTACGGCCCGACGAATGGGCCAAGGCCAAGGAGATCCGCCTCTCGTCACTCCAGGATCCGGCCGCGCCGGTGGCCTTTCTGGAGACATACGAAGAGGCCCTGGAGCGGCCCGACTCCTTCTGGCAGGAGCGGACGGCCAGGGCCCTGGCCCGGCATGGGGCCCGAGCGGGGCAGTTCATCGCCGAGGCGCCGGACGGGACATGGTCGGGGACCGTGACGCTGCTGATCGAGGAAGCCGGCACGGACTTTCTGGGGGCCACGTCCGTGATGCCGCAAGGACATCTCGTCGGGGTGTTCGTACGCCCCGAACAGCGCGGTACCGGGCTGCTCGGGGCACTGGTCGACGCCGCGCTCGACTGGGCGTGGTCGCTGGAGGAGCCACGGCTCGCCCGGGTGCGGCTCCATGTCCACGAGGGGAATCCGCGGGCACAGGCCGCCTACCGCAAGTTGGGATTCGTATCGACCGGCAAGTCCCTGCCGTTGGACGACAATTCCTCGGTGGCCCCCGGCAGGGAGCTGGAGCTGGCGATCGATCGCCCCTGAGGCGCCCGGCGACGCCCGACACGCACGCCCTGGGACTCCACCGTCAGGCGCTGTACGGATGCTCCGCTCGCGCCGTTCGCAGTGCGCGTGCCCACCAGTCGAGCTGGTCGAGCATCGCCTTGGCGGCTCCGGCGGCGCCCTCCGGGTCGTGGGCCGTGCCGTCAGGCGCGAAGACATCGCTCGTGACCTTGTGGAAGCTGACGGTCTCGCGCACCGTCGTGCTGTGCAACTCGGCGAAGACCAGCCGTAGTTGTTCGACGCTGCGCAGCCCGCCGCCCACGCCCCCGTACGAGACGAAGCCGACCGGCTTGGCCTGCCATTCCTCGCGGTGGAGATCGATGAAGTGCTTCAGGATCGCCGGGAAGCTGTGGTTGTACTCGGGTGTCACGACGACGAACGCGTCGGCCGCGCCGAGACGGGCCGACAGCTCGGCCAGGGCCGGGGTCGGTGCCGTACCCCAGTCGGGGTGGACGGCGGGGAGTTCGGTGTCGGCGAGGTCGATGAGGTCGACCTCGGTGCTGCCGTGGCCGGCGGCCAGGGCGGCGAACCAGTGGCCGACGGTGGGTCCGAGACGGCCTTCGCGGGTGCTGCCGATGATGACGACGAGTCTTAACGGGGCGGTCTGCTGGGTGGACATGGCGTTGCTCCTCAGAAGTCCTCGTCCTGCGCACGGGATATGAAGGTAAAGTACAACGTGTATGGCAATCGGTGCAACGAGCGTTGTACCTTCTGAGGAGGGCGGCACCATGGCGAGCCGGGAGCGGGAGGCAGGGGCGGCACGGGAGTCAGGTGCCGGAAAGCCTCCGCGCAAGGGGCTGCTGGAGAAGCGGCGGGCCATCGAGCGGGGCGCGCGTATGGTCTTCGGGCGCGAGGGATATACGCGGGCGAGCATCGACGCGATCGCCGCCGAAGCGGGTGTCTCCACGCGCACCATCTACAACCACTTCGCCGACAAGGAAGAGCTGTTCCGTTCGGTCTTCCTGGCGAGCGCCGCCTCCGTGACGGAGGACTCCACGGACCTCTTCGAGCGGCACTTCCGGCACTTCGGGAAGTCGGCCGACGTCGAGACCGACCTGCTGGCCCTCGCTCGCGACTGGGTCGGCCAGAGCTCCAAGCACCCCGAACACTTCGCGCTCGTACGCCAGATCATCACCGAGGGGCCGCGCATGCCGGCCGATGTGATCGAGGAGTGGCAGCGCGTCGGGCCACGGGCGGTGCGCGCCGAACTCGCCGAGCGGCTGCGCGGGCTCGCGGATCAGGGGCTGTTCGACATCGACGACGCCGACGCGGCGGCACGGCATCTGAGCCTGCTCATCGGCGGCAGCACGCTGGAGTCGTTCTTCGGCGCGGTACGGGTGCGCGCGGACGAGGTGGAGAGGTCCGTGGCGAGCGGGGTGTGGGCCTTCCTGAAGCTGTACGGGCCTTCCTGAGGCCGTACGGGCGGGGCTTGGGGCCTCCCTCGCTTCCCAACCACCCGGTGGACGGCGTCGCGTCGGCGCCGTACGCCTCAGACGCTGTCGGGGACCGGTAGTTCGTAGTGCGGCCAGCGGTCCAGGCCCTGCTGTCGCGACCGCAGCAGGGCCAGCGTCGGCAGCCCGCGGTCGTGGCCGGTGGAGAGCAGCTCAGGAAGCAGGGGCAGTGGAGCGACGGCGGCGACATCGTCCAGGACGCAGGTCATTGGTGGGTCGAGCCGACCGTCAGATGACCGTGCGGCCATGCGGCGGCCGTGCTCGACCACGTTCGAGGCGAGTGCGGTGAGCAGAGGCATCGCACCCGGGCGGGAGCGCGGATCCTCGATCGGCTCGCCCACCACATACAGAGTGCCCCCCTCGTTCACAAAAGAATCCAGCGCGAGCGAATCGGCTCGGTTGGGTGTGCAGGCGTCGCGGATATGGATCGAGGAGAGGGCGGACAGCGCGCGGGCCGTCAACTGCTGTGAGACCTCGCGCCGTTCGGGATGCGCGGTGAGCGCGGACTCCAGCAGACCCGCGAGACCGGAGGCGGCCTTGGGGTGGGTACGGAGGATCCGGACGGCCTCGTGGGCGTTTCCGCCCTGCGCCCAGCGGTGCACCTGCTTGAACGGTCGTGACTCCACCGCCGCGGCGTGCAGCCAGCAGCGCAGCAGGGTCTCCGCCGTGTCGGCCATGGCGGCGTCGAGCAGGGCGTGCGGGCGTACGGGGGAGAGCAGCGCGGTGGCACGGGCGGCGGCGGTGGTGGCGTCCTCGCAGCCGGTGGTGGGGGACCAGTGGAGCCGGGCAGGGGTGTCGCAGAGGTGGCCGGGGTCGTAGACGAGAACGGGGCCGAGCTTGGCCCGCGCGTCCTTGGTTCCGGACCACACCGTCGGGTCGGAGGTGACGACGAGGGCGGGGCCCTCGGCGTCCAGGACGGCCTGGACGGCCGCGGGGCGGCGGGCGAGAGGGTTGCCGTATCGCACGCGAGGGGCGGCGCCGGGGGCGGCGCTGGCAGGTGCGGGAGCAGGGGTGGGGGCGGGTGTGGGGGTGGGAGCCGCGGTCTCGACGGGGGCAGGCGCTGGGACGCGCGTCGGCTCTGGTGCCGGTGCCGGTGCCGGTGACGGCTGGGGGGCGGGTACGGCCGTCGTCGCGGCGCCCGGTGGGTACTGCTCCATGCCGAGCGGCGGAGCCGGTTCCGGAGCGGGAGCGGGAGCGGGTGACTGGGCCTGGTTCGGTACGCCGAGTACGCCCGTCCGTCGTCGTGCGCGTACCACCCGATAGCGGGCCGTCACGCCCATGACGAACACCGTGAGTACGACCAGGACCATCATCTGACTGATCAGCAGGCCCCAGAACAGGCCGTACCCGGACAGTTCGCCGGGCGGGGTGTCCGGCCAGGCGCCCGTGATGTCGTGCGGTGCCTGGACGAGCTGACGTATCGCCAGCGGCGTCCGCGGAAAGGTCACCCCCTGCGGCCAGGCGCCATGGGTGAACAGCCCCGCCAGTCCGGTGGCCGTCCATACCAGCACCGCCAGCCCCAGCAGGAAGCCGAGCAGGCCCACCAGCAGTCCGTCGGGGATACCGCCACCACCGCTGCCCCGGGCGCCCCCTTGGCCGCCCCGACCCCCCTGGTAGTGCTGACCGTCGTGGTGGCGCGACATGGTCACGCCACCGTCGACTCGGAGGACTCGTTCAACCGCCGTTGCCTCTCCAGGAGCGCCGCCCGCTGCTCCGCCTCCCACTCCGCGGCCCGCATATCGTCCGGCAGTCTGCCTTCCAGTTCCAGGGCGTCCGCGGCGTCCGATTCCTGGGAGTTCTCGGTCATCGCCCGGTCGGTGAAGACCAGGGGCCGTTCCGCTTCCGTCACCAGATGCTTGACGACCTGGACGTTGCCGTTGACGTCCCAGACCGCGATACCGGGTGTGAGGGTCGGAATGATCTCCACCGCCCACCGGGGCAGGCCGAGCACCCGGCCCGTCGCTCTCGCCTCGTCCGCCTTCTGGGCGTAGATCGTCCGGGTCGACGCCATCTTGAGGATGGCCGCGGCCTCCCGGGCCGCCGCCCCGTCGACCACGTCGGAGAGATGGTGGACCACCGCCACGAACGACAGACCGAGCCGCCGGCCGAACTTCAGCAGCCGCTGGAAGAGCTGGGCGACGAACGGGGAGTTGATGATGTGCCAGGCCTCCTCGACCAGGAAGATGCGCTTCCTGCGGTCGGGACGGATCCAGGTGTGCTCCAGCCAGACGCCCACGATCGCCATGAGGATCGGCATCGCGATCGAGTTGCGGTCGATGTGCGAGAGGTCGAAGACGATCAGAGGGGCGTCGAGATCGATCCCGACGGTCGTCGGTCCGTCGAACATGCCCCGCAGGTCACCGTCGACCAGCCGGTCGAGGACCAGCGCGACGTCCAGGCCCCAGGCCCGTACATCGTCCAGATCGACATTCATGGCCTCGGCCGACTCGGGCTCGGGGTGGCGCAGTTGCTCGACGATGTCCATCAGCACGGGCTGGCGGTCGGTGATCGTCTCGTTCACATAGGCGTGCGCGACCTTGAGCGCGAAGCCGGAGCGTTCGTCCAGGCCATGTCCCATGGCGACTTCGATGATCGTACGGAGCAGGGCGAGCTGCCCGGTCGTGGTGATCGCCGGGTCGAGGGGGTTGAGCCGGATGCCGTCGTCCAGGGCCGCCATCGCGTCGAGCCGGATGGGGGTTATACCCAGCTCCTGGGCGATCAGGTTCCACTCGCCCGCGCCGTCCTCGCCCTGGGCGTCCAGGACGACGACCTGGCGGTCGCGGAAACGCAGTTGGCGCAGGACGTAGGTCTTCTCCAGCGCCGACTTCCCGTTGCCGGACTCGCCGAGGACGAGCCAGTGCGGGGCGGGGAGCTGCTGCCCGTACAGCTGGAACGGGTCGTAGATGTACCCCTTGCCGCTGTAGACCTCGCGGCCGATGATCACACCGGAGTCACCGAGGCCGGGGGCCGCGGTCGGCAGATAGACGGCCTGGGCCTGGCCCGTTGACGTACGGACGGGCAGCCGGGTCGTCTCCACCTTCCCGAAGAGGAAGCTGGTGAAGGCATCCGTGAGGACGGACAGCGGATCTCGCACCACAGGCCCCTTTCGGCTCGTCGGCTATCGGCGGTGTCGGTAACGGTGTTGGGTATGGGTCGGTCGGAGGCGATGGGCCGCGCTAACGGCGGATGCCGGTCGCGAAGGGCAGCGTGTTCACAAAGGCGCGGTGGTGCTCGCGGTCGCACCACTCCAGTTTCAGATACGACTTGCCGGCCGACGCCCTGATCGTCCGCTTGTCCCTGGCCAGGGCCTCGGGAGACCTGGACGACACTGTGATGTACCCGACGAGGTTGACCCCGGCCGCCCCGCTGGCGAGATCTTCACCCCGCTGGTCCAGCCGGCCGTGCGCGGCGATGTCGCGCGGGTCGACGGTCCGGTTCATCTTCGCGGCGCGGCTGGCGTCCGCGTCGTCGTTCGTCTTCTCCGTCAGCATCCGCTCGATGGCGATCTCCGTCGGTTCGAGGTCCATGGTGACCGAGACCGTACGGATCACATCGGGGGTGTGGACGAGCAGCGGGGCCAGGAAGTTCACGCCGACCGGGGTCATCGGCCACTCCTTGACCCAGGCGGTGGAGTGGCACCAGGGCGCGCGGGTGGACGACTCGCGCGTCTTGGCCTGGAGGTAGGTCGGCTCCATCGCGTCCAGCTCGGCGGGCCAGGCGTTTCGTTTCGTCATGGCCTGGATGTGGTCGATGGGGTGGTCGGGGTCGTACATCGAGTGCACGAGAGAGGATAGCCGGCCCTGCCCGAGCGGCTGCCGTACCCGGATGTCCGCCTCGGCGAGCCGCGCGCAGATGTCGGTCAGCTCACGGGCCATCACGACGGCGAGGCCCGCGTCCCGGTCGAGTTTCTTCGTACCGCCTGCCTGGCGTGCGGCACGGGCCATGGCCTGGCCCTCGGCGGCCAGTTCGCGGGTGTAGTGCATGCAGGCGACGAGATACGCGCGGTGCTGCTCGCTGGAGGTGGAGACCATCGACTGGAGCTGGTCGTACGAGTCCCGGAGCCAGCCGGGGGAGGAGGAGTCGCCGCGCTGGGCCACGTCCTTCTCGTGCGCGTCGGGGTCGGCGGGCAGCGTACGGGCGAGCATCTGGAGCCGGGTGACGAAGCCGTCGCCGTTGGCGACATGCTTGAGGAGCGTGCCGAAGCGGTCGACGAGGGCCTCCTGGTCCTCGCTGTCGCGCAGCCCGACGCCGGGGCCCTCGATCTCGATGGCGGCGGTGACGGTACGGCGGTCGGCGTGCAGCAGCACGGCGATCTCGTCAGGACCGAAGGGCGCGGCCAGCCAGTTGATACGGCCGATGCCGGGGGGCGGGCCGACCTCGACCTCGCGGCCGTCGAGGCTCGTACCGGCTTCCATGGCGGCGGAGCGGTAGGCCGTACCGCTGCGCAGGCTGCGCTTGTAGCTGCGGTTGATCTCGAACCACTTGTAGAACGTGCGGTGCTTGTACGGCACGTACACGGCGCCGAGCGCGAGGAGCGGGAACCCCGTCAGCGTCACGATCCGCACGGACAGGACGGGGACCAGCAGACCGCACATCATGCCGACGAAGGCGCCGGCGATGATCAGGGCGATCTCGCCGGTCTCGCGGTTCTTGCCGACGATCGCGTTCGGCCTGGCCCGGCCGATGAGATACGTACGACGGGGCGCGAGAGGTGGTGACTGGGTCGTCAACGCCCTCTACCTCCTGTGCTGTTGTTGCCGTTACCGGTACCGCGTGCGCTGTGGGGGGTGCCGCTGGTCGGGCCGCCACCGCGGGGCGGGGGCGCGGGGGACGGCAGGGGCGCGCCGCCTCCGCCGCCGCCTCCGCCTCCGGACGAGGGGCCGCGCGAGCTGTGCGCGGCGATGCCGCCGGAGACGGTGTTGGACCGGCCGCCGCCTCCGCCGGATCCGTCGCCCTGCTGGTGGCTGCGGCTGCTGTGGGTCTTGATGCCCTGGGAGACGAGAGCGGCGGGGGAGCTGATGACGGGGGTGGCCTTGGAGCCGTCCGTGGCCTGCTTCCGGTTGGAGCGGGAGGAGGCGATCTCGTCGCCGAATCCGGGCACGAAGCGGTAGATCATCGCGGAGGCGAAGATCGCGAGCAGGATGATGGCGAGACCGGAGACGACGGCGGAGACCGCGTCGGGGCCGCTGTCGGCGGAGAGCGCGCCGGCGAGTCCGAGGACGATCACGATGACGGGCTTGACCATGATGACGGCGATCATGATCCCGGCCCAGCGGCGGACATGCCCCCACATGTTCTTGTCGACGAGCCCGGCGTAGACGACGGTGCCGAGGAGCGCCCCGACGTACAGGAGCGCGGCCCTGATCACCAGCTCCAGCCAGAGCACGCCGGCGGCGAGGATCGACACGAGCGAGACGACGATCAGCATGATCGGTCCGCCGCCGATGTCGTCGCCCTTCTTGAGAGCCTCGGCGAAGCCGCCGAAGAAGACATCGGTCTGGCCGCCGGTGGAGCTGGAGACGACCTGGGCGACGCCGTCGGTCGCGGAGACGACGGTGAAGAGGATGAGGGGGGTGAAGGCGGAGGCGAGGACCGTCAGCCAGAGGAACCCGATGGCCTCGGAGATCGCGGTGGAGAGGGGCACGCCGCGGATGGCGCGCTTGGCGACGGCGAGGAGCCAGAGGACGAGGGTGAGGACGGTGGAGGCGGCGAAGACGACGGCGTACTGGCGGAGGAAGGAGGCGTTGGTGAAGTCGACGGCGGCGGTCTCCTTCACCGCGTCGCTGAGCTTCCCGATGATCCAGGCGGCGGCGTCGGCGCAGCCGCGGGCGAGGGAGGTGAGGGGGTCGAGGGCGTCGGGGGCGCTGGGTACGAGGGAACTGGAGTCGCCGGTCTCGCCGTTCTCGCAGAGCTCCTGCACCTGGCCCGACAGCAGACTGCAGTCCCCGCTCGCGGAGGGACTCGGGGTGGGCGACGGAGTCGGTGCGGCCACCGCGCGCGACGCGAACAGGAAGAGCGTGGCTTGGAGGCCCGCCAGTACGGTGACGAGCGACCGCGCGCGGCGCCGGGAGCCACCGGGCGTACGCCGAGAGCTACCTCGCATAGGTGAAGCCTCCGAACTGCTCGACAGCCTTGCTGATCTCGTCCGCTGTGGAGGCCGCGACATCGCCGGGGACCGGGGCCGGGCCGTCCTTCTGCGAGTCGCCGGTGACCTTCCACTCGTCGCTCAGCCACCGCAGGTCGAAGGTCCAGGTCTTCCAGGTCGTTCGCACCGGGTTCGTCGAGTCGGGACCGGACATCCCGATCAGGCCCGTGTACCAGACCGATACCTTGGCCGTGTCTCCCGAGAGGCTCTCCACCTTGGTGCCGACCGGGATCGTGCGGGTGACGAACGTGTTGCCCTGAGGAGGATTGCCGTCGGCGTCCAGCCCGAGGTTCTGAAGGAACGCCGGTGAGTACGCGGCGTCTTGCGGGCCCTTGAGCTTGCCCGCCGCCTCGGGGGTGTAGACGGTGTCGACGATGCTGTGCCGGCTGTCCTGTTTGAACATGCCGTCCGAACCGAGCGCCACCGCGTAGTTCGCCGCCGCGCTCGCCGCGCCCTGCTCGTTCCGCGCGAACCCCGAGGGGATCTCCCCGTTCTTCCCCGTCACCGGTTTCACGCCCGACGCCGTCGTCGGGTCCGCGCCCGGTCCCGACGGCGCGTCCTTGCCGCCGGAGGTATCGCTTCCGCCGCCGCGGTTCGCGAACGCGATAGCCGCGATGAGCAGGACCACGACGCCCACGACCGTGATGAGCGAGCGCGAGCTGCGCGCCGGGCGGCGGGGGCCGCCGTACATGTCGCCGTTTCTGCCGTCGGGCAGGCGGGTCCGGGTCTGGCCCGTCCCGCCGAACCCGTCGTCCGTACGGCCCGAGTCGCCGCCGTAGCCGTGCTCGTCGCCGTAGCTCATGCCGCGTACGCCCCCTCAGCCGATTGCGGTTCCGCGGTGCTGGCGGTGTCCGCGTAGTACGACGGTAGCCGTGCTGGTTCCCGCGCGGGCGCGGTGTGGTGACTCGACATCAGGGAGACGCAACCTCAGCCGGTGGGTGCGACGGACGGGTGGTGTTGAGGGTGAACCCGGGCACGCCCGGTGCGGACCGGCGGGACGGGAGGGATGGATCGCAGGGGACTGAAGGAACTGAAAGAGACGAAGGAGATGGAGGAGGCGAAGGAGACGGGAGAGACAGGGGAGTCGGGAGAGGAGGAGGCAGGGAGGGCAGGGTGGCCGTGGGTCAGACGGCCATCCCGTACACGATCGTGAAGAGTGTGCCCAGCGAGCCGATGATGAAGACGCCGGTGAGTCCGGCGACGATCAGCCCCTTGCCCTGCTCAGCGCTGAACGTGTCCCGTAGCGCTGTCGCTCCGATCCGCTGCTTGGCCGCGCCCCAGATCGCGATGCCGAGGCAGAGCAGGATGGCCACCGCCATCACGACCTCGATCATGATCCGGGCCTCGTTCCCAAGTGTCCCGAAAGGGCCCCAGTTCGGGGCGATGCCACCGATGATGGTGGTGATGTCGCCCTTTTCGGCCGCCAGGTACATGTAACTCACCGCCCCTGTTGGGTCGTTCACGCCCGAGCCCCCATGGCACGGGTCACGCTCTATCTTCGCTGATGGAACCGCCCTCGTAAGCCGCTTGGCGGCTCTCTTTACCCGATCCCCGCACATATGACCGACGACGGTGCCCCGATCAGTCACGGATCGGGTATGCGAGTACGCGTATGGTTACTCTGTGTATCACGGAGCGTGACTCCGGGCAATGACTGTCGTTGTTACACCTTTGTGGTTCCGGGCACGTTCGAGGTGCCTCGAAACGCCGGAGCCCGGAGGCGGTCGAGCCGGCCGCCACTCGGTCCGGCTGCCGCTCCCTGCCCACCGTACGAGTGAACTTGGCGGCGCTGCCCAGTTGTCCGGCCAACCCCCGGATGCCCCTTGGCCGTGGGCGTTCGCGCCGTACGTACCCCCGCTGGAGCCGAGCTCGCGAGCGGGAATCCGTCGTATCCGACTTTGGGAAAGTGCCGTCGAGATCCCGGGCGGGCTGACGAAGCCGAGGAACGGACAGGGGCGAGCGGCATGACGTCGACGTATTCGGACAACTGGCAGCGGCTGATCGATATGACCGGGGGCGTCCCGGCTCCGCGCCGCGGTGCTGGTGGCGCTGGTGGGGCTGGTGGCGCTGGTGGCGGTACGGGGTTGAGGCACAGCGGAGGTCCCTGGGTTCGGGCGGCGGGGGCCGCCGAGGGGCTGGGTGCGCATATGGGGCAGGTGAGAGCCGAGTTCGCCGCCGCACATGAGGGGCTGGCCGCCGGTACGGAGGGGCTGGGCGTCGCGGCGGTGCTGCGGACGGTGCGTACGTCATGGGAGCGGCGCGTCGAGGCGGCGATGGAGGAGTGCGGGAGTCTGGCGGGGCAGCTGCGCGCGGTCGCGAAGGACTTGGGCGAGACCGACGAGGTGATCGCCGCGTCCTTCGCGAGAGCGGCCGGTGGTGAGGGACGGTGAGCGGGGAGGTGGCCGGCGCCGCCCTGGGCGGGTTGCTGACATGGGGTCAGTTGCGCGAGGTGGGGTGTGCGGCGCTGGAGGGGGCGGCCGACGGCTGGGGCGCGGTGAGCAACCGGGCGGACGCGGCACGGGACCGGATCGACAAGCAGCTCGTCGCGAGCCTCGCCGCCACGCAGAAGGGCGAGGCGGCGGACGCGGCGGTGGCGCGGCTGCGCGTTCTGAGCCATGACTTGCAGTACGTCTACACCGAGTGCGGATTGGTCCGTACGACCCTGAACAGCCTCGCCGCCGAGCTGAGGGGCCCTCAGCGGAGGCTGCGAGAGGCGCTGGAGGACGCGCGCGGTCTGAAGTTCGCGGTCCATGAGGACGGTTCGGTGAGCTATCCGGCGGCGGGCGAGCACATGCTGACGCGGGAAGAACTCCCGGGAGGCACGGCCGCCGGCAGCCCGGTATCGCCGCTGCTGGCCCCGCCACAGGCGCTGACGAACCCGAACCCCCACGCGGCGAGGGCCCAGGAGATCGCCGACGCCATCGCGCGAGCGGTCGATGAGGCGAGGGAGATCGACGCGCGGTACGCACGCGCGCTGCGGAAGCTGACGGCGCGCGACGGTCTGCATGTCACCGACGCCATGTGGGCGGACGTGAGCGGTGACGCGACGGCGGTGCGCGGGCTGGCGGACGGGTACCTGAAGGACGCCATTCCGGTGGACGGGTCGCCTGCGGAGCGGATGGCGTGGTGGGACGGACTGTCGCAGGAGCGGCGCGAGGAGTACTTGGCGGTCTTTCCGGCGGAGATCGGGAACTTGGACGGGATCCCGGCGGCGGCGAGGGACGCGGCCAACAGGGACAACTTGCGGTTGCTGATCGGAACGTTGGAGGGATTGGAGGGATCGGATGGAGTCGAGGGGTTGGACGGGCGGGAGGAGGAGCGGGTGCGGACGCGGCTGGCGGGGCTGAGAGCGATCGACGAGCAGTTGCGGGCCGGGGGAAGTCCGCCGATGTATCTGCTGGGGATCGGGGACGAGGGGAATGGGCGGGCGATTGTCTCGTACGGGAATCCGGATACGGCGAGGAATGTCTCGGCGTATGTGCCGGGGCTGGGGACGGCGCTGGACGAGGATTTCGTGAGGAATGATCTGAAGAGGGCGCGGGATACGGCGATCGGGGCGCAGGAGTACGACCGTTCGAGCGCGTCGATCGTATGGCTCGGGTACGACGCGCCCCAGTTGTCCGCCGCCGACATCACGGGGAACACGGATGTGATGTCCGCCGATCAGGCGCGGGTCGGGGCGGTCGCGTACAACGAATTCATGTTGGGTATCTCGGCGACGAATCAGCACGACGATCCGCATGTGACGGCGGTCGGGCACTCCTATGGCTCGCTCACGGTCGGCCAGGCGGCGCAGCGGCCGGGCGGTGTGCCGGGGGCGGACGACATCATTCTGCTGGGCAGCCCGGGGACGGGTGCGAGGTCTGCGGACGAGTTGGGTGTGGGGAGGGCGCATGTGTTCGTCGGTGCGGCCGAGAACGATCCGGTGACCGCGATGCCCGCCAGGATCGAGGCGCGTGGCATGGCGACGGGCGCCGTCGGCGGGGCGATGGCGGGTGCCGCGTTGGGCGGTCCGGTCGGCGCGGTGGCCGGTGCCGTTGGCGGCGGCGCGGCGGCGTACTTCGCGCAGGACGCGCAGGCCGATGACAGGGAGATCTGGTACGGGACGGATCCGGCACACGAGGCCTTCGGAGCCCAGCGGTTCAGGGTGGAGGACGGGCCACGTCCCGTCAGGGACGGCGGAGGGTTTGCCGCGCACTCCAACTACTTCGATCCGGTCGAGGACGAGGAATCCGCCGACAACATTGCCTTGATCGTTGCCGGCCGTGGAAACGAGATCAGTGCTCAGGAGCGTCGATGACCAATCTGCGAATCGCCTTCGTTGCGATCTTGCTGTCGCTCGCAACTGGATGCGGAGCTAATTCCGTTACTGGGCATCCGGAGGGGAAAACTTCTGACATGGATATGCGCCAGGCCGCCGAAAAAGCGGACATGATCATGCAGCGCACCCTCTCGGGTGTGAAGCCCGAACTGCGTTGGAACCACGGCCCTTCGAACGACAAAGTCTGCACCGACGTCAAGAATGATTCGTCCGGTACTGGTTCGGTGAAGCGTCGGATTGCCGTCATGACCGTTGTTTCCAGAGAGCGACGTGGGAATCTGCTGGGTGTGGTGGAACGCGATTGGACTGCTCGTGGCTATCGGATTACCGGTGTGCGGGCGAGTGGTGAAGTGCCCGCCATTTACGCTGCGACACCTGACGATTTCCGAATGAGGGTGGCCGTGGGAGGCGAAGGCCAGTTCTTCTTCTCCATCACCACCCCCTGTTTCACGGAATCGGCGGTGCCCGATCCGGCGACCGAGCCGAACACCCCGCAACGCGCGGGCGACTACCCGCAGCCAGCCGACGTCCACGACGACTTTTGGTCATCCGAGGCTCCTCTTCCGACGTCCTCGTCGTCGGCCTCCTGATCCGTCCCCTCCGCGCCTACACTGGCCCACGACGGTGGCCCTGACGCGGAGGGTGTGTGACGGTGCGTAAGACATGGCTCCTCGTGGCCGCTGTCGGGGGGCTGGGGTTGAGTTTTGTCGCTCTGCTCGTCGTCGGGACGTACTCCGCCGCCGCCGGGCTCGTCGGGGGTGTGGGCGGGGGTGGGCGGGCTGTTGGGTTGGCCAAGGGGGCCGTGCCTGCCGCTTATCAGCCGCTTGTGCAGCAGTGGGGGAATCTCTGTCCCGCCATCAACCCCGCCCTTCTCGCCGCGCAGTTGTACCAGGAGAGCGGCTGGAATCCCAGCGCCCAGAGCCCCGCCAACGCCAAGGGCATCGGGCAGTTCATCCCCGGTACCTGGGAAGCCCATGGGATCGACGGGAACAAGGACGGCACGCGGGACATCTGGGATCCGCGTGACGCGATTCCGTCGGCCGCCTCGTACGACTGTGAATTGGCCGGATACGTCAAGGACGTGCCCGGTGATCCGACCAGCAACATGCTGGCGGCGTACAACGCGGGGGCGTACGCCGTCATCAAGTACGGCGGTGTGCCGCCTTATCGGGAGACGCAGAACTACGTCAAGATCATTCGGACTCTGGAGAAGAGCTTCGCCAGGCCCGTCGGGCGGGTCGAGCCCTCCAGGCAGGCCGCCGCGGCCATCTACTTCGCTCAGCAGAAGCTGGGCACCCCGTATCTCTGGGGCGGGAACGGGACCGCCGAGCAGGGCGGGCGGTTCGACTGTTCCGGGCTGACGCAGGCCGCGTACCGGACCGTGGGAATCGAGCTGCCGCGGGTGGCCAATGATCAGTACAACGCGGGCGAGCACCCCTCGCGGGACGAGCTGCTCCCCGGCGACCTGGTCTTCTTCTCGGACGATCTCACCAATTCGCGGGCGATCCGGCATGTGGGGTTGTACGTGGGCGGCGGGTACATGATCAACGCGCCGTACACCGGGGCCGTCATCCGCTTCGACAAGATCGACACCCCGGACTACTTCGGGGCCACCCGCGTCACCGAGGACGGCGCGAAATCGCTGCCGACCGACCTGCCCCCGAACCGGCCCGACGCGTGATTCCGGAGGGGGCCGGCGGTCGGGCGTGGCCGGAAGTCTCCGTCCGGACGCGGTCCTGAGCTGCGACTATGTGTCACTCTTCGATAACGTCATGGTGATCGTTCGGTAGAGAGCGGAACGTACCCGGCGCGTAGGCCGTTCCCTGGACGACAGCTGCGGTACTGATCACGCAGCATGTTCCGTACTGACCGCGGGGGTTGGTAGAGGCGTCGCCCACGAAGGTGTGGCACGGCAGGCGACAAGAAGAGGCAAGGGGCCGCAGCAGATGGCTGGACTCGTACTGGATGGGTCGAACCCCGACGTCAGCCTGCTCTACGACATCAATGGACTGGCCAAGGACGCCCCGACGTGGTTCGACCGCGTGATGGGGTTCGTCGGTGAGTACGGGATCATGCTCGGGCTCGTGCTCATCGGGCTCTGGGGCTGGTGGAGCGTGCGCAGGCGCGGGTCCGAGGAGGACTCGGTCACGGCCGTCGCCGGGCTGGTCTGGGCGCCGCTCGCCGCCGGGATCGCGCTGCTGATCAATATCCCGATCCGGGGCTTCGTCGAACGGCCGAGGCCGTTCCTCGACCACAAGGGCCTGGAGGTCCTGGTGGCGGGCAAGACGGACTACTCGTTCGTCAGCGATCACGCCACGATGGCGATGGCCCTCGCCGTCGGCGTCTTCGTCGCCCACCGGAAGCTCGGCCT
This sequence comes from Streptomyces sp. NPDC051662, assembly GCF_040681655.1. Lineage (NCBI taxonomy): Bacteria > Bacillati > Actinomycetota > Actinomycetes > Kitasatosporales > Streptomycetaceae > Streptomyces > Streptomyces sp. NPDC051662. The sequence continues at coordinate 264,782 of NZ_JBFAZD010000012.1, read as the reverse complement.
CGCCGCGATCGGTCTGGCCCTTCTCGAAGGCTTCTGCCGCGTTTACATGGGGGTCCACTACCCGACCGATGTCATCGGCGGCTTCGCCCTCGGTACGGCGGTCGCTCTCCTGTTGACCCCACTCGCTCTCGCCCTGCTCACCCCGCTGGTGTCGGCGATCTCACGGTCGCCGCACGTCGGGTGGTTCGTACGGTCGCGGGCCGCCCGCGCGGCGGACCTGGCCGCCGGTAGCGGCGCGGAGGCCGGCGCCGTCGGCGGGACGCGGTCGCTCGGTATCCCCGAGCCGCGCCCCGACGACAACAATCTCGCGGCCTGAGCCCAGTAGCCTGAGCCCAGTAGCCTGAGGCCAGTAGCCTGAGGCCGGCGGCCTGAGGCCGGCGGCCTGAGCCTAGAAGTCCGCGACCGCGCTGACCACCACATTCGAGTCCCAGTGGCCGTTGGCGTCGATGACTCCCCCGCAGGTGATCAGCCGTAGCTGCGGGGTCGGCACCGGGCCGTAGACCCGTTCCGTGGGGAATCGTTTCGTACGGTACGTATCGACGGCCGTCACCCGGAACGTCAGCCGCCGCCCGTCGCCCAGCTCCGTCTCGATCGCGTCGCCGGGGCGCAGTCGGCCCAGCTTGGCGAAGACGGCGTTCTTGATGTCGTCGCGTCCGTTGCGGACCGGGGCGGTGCCCGGGTTCGCCGGGGCGTCGCGGTGGCCGATCAGGACCGCCGGGCCGCGTTCGCCGGGGCGTGGTCCCAGGGCGAACCAGCCGACCTTCATCGCGTTCCGGAACCCCGGCGCGTCCAGCGTCCCCTGGTCGTCGAGTGCCAGCGGCAGGACCTCCGCCCTCACACCGAGCGCCGGGATGCGCAGCCGTACGGGGGCGGACGGCGGGTCCGTGACCTGGACGGTTCGTGGTTCGGCGTAGCCCGGTGTCCGTGGCGCGGGCCTGAGCGGGAACATATGCAGCAGTACGGCGGCCGTCGCGCACAGGACCGCCATGACGAAGAGGGCCTTGATCGCCCTGCCCGACCTGACCGGCCCGGCCGATGTGGCCGACCCGCCGGTCCTGCCGTCGCCGCTGGATATGTCCGCCCGACCCGCCTTTCCGGTCAGTGCTGACCGCCCGTCGAACGGCGCTGGAACCGGCGCACCACGAGGACCGTGCCGGCCGAGGCCGCGGCGGTGGCACCGATGGCGAGGGAGAGTTCGGCCGCGCTGGTGCGTTCCGACGAGTCGGCGGCGGTCATGTGGTCCGCGCCTCCGCGTGCCGCGCCCGACGGGGTGACCGTCAGGGCCCCGACCGAGGAGGTGGAGGTGGAGGTGGAGGTGGAGGTGGAAGTGGTCGTACGGGGGACCGCCGGGGTGGCCCTACGAGTCGGTGTCACGCGGGGGGCGGAGGTGGGGGCCCGCGTCGCCGACTTCTTCGTCGGCTTGGCCGCCGACTTGGGCGGTGCCTTGGTCGCGGGCTTCGGCAGTGCCGGTAGTGGCGCCCTTGTCGGTACCTTCGGCGGGGTTCTCGGAGCTGCCCTTGTGGGCGCCTTCGTGGGTTGCTTCGTGGGTGGCTTCGGTACCTTCTTGGGCGTCGTCGTGGGCGCCTTCGTCGCGACCTTCCTGGGCGCCTTCGGGAGTGCCTTCGTGGGGGCACGTGTCTGAGTGGGGGTCGCTCTGGTCGGCCGCGGCGTCGCCGCGGGCTTCGCCCTGGACGTGGACGACGTCGTCCCCGACACCGTCGGATCCGGGTCGGGGCCCGAACTCAGCGGCAGCGCCATCGCGGTGCCGTTCGGGGCGACCAGAGTGAAGCCGTCCACGTGCTGGCCGCGCGGCAGGTGCGCCCGGTCCTCCGAGTAGTAGTACAGCGGGTGCGTGTTGTAGATGACCTGTGGCTGATCGCTGTTCTCCGCGTTCAGTACGGTCTGCGAGGTGTCGTTGGCGACGCCCCGCGCCTTTGTCGGATAGCCGACGGCGGCGGGCCAGGTATCGGCGCACTCGCCCGTGCAGTCCGGATTGTCCGGCTCGTCGGCCGTCCGCATATAGAGCGGATAGCCGAACTTGTCCGCGAGCACCCGGCCGACAGCGGTGTTGATGAGGGTCAGCTGACGCGGTTCGGTGGGCCTGTCCACAGCTGTGGCGGCGCTGCCGCCGAGTGCGAGAAGGAGAACGGTGGCCGCGGCGAGCGCGGCTATCCGGGGTCCGTGTCCGTGCATGGCTACGCCCTTGCGAGTCGGGATGTGCCCCCCGCTTGCCGGCCCCCCGCCTGCTAGGTACAGGCCATCGTCAACTGGCCCTCGCGGCCACCTCGGTGAGCCGTACGGGGTACGAAAAACCCCTGAGGCTCACGCGGGAGGGCTCATGCGCGGGACTCACGCGCAGAGCTCATGTACAGGACTCACGCGTAGAGCTCATGTGCAGGACTCACGTGCGGGACTCACGCGCAGGGCTCACAGCGCCTGCGGGAAGTCGAAGAGGCGGTCAGGGTCGTACCGCCTCTTCAGCCGGGCCAGCCGGTCCGCGGCGGCGCCGTAGTACGACCCGCGCCAGTCGGGCAGCGTCGGGTCGGAGTAGTTCTGGTACGCCGCCCCCGAGGCGTACCGGCGCATCGCTCCATGGGTGGTTTTCAGCCAGGCGCGCTGGGTCGATCCTGCGGTGCCCGGCTCCCAGCCGGCGATGTACTGCGCCAGCACCCGCGAACCCCGGTGGACGAAGGCCGTCGCGAGCGGGTCCACCCGGTTGACCGCGCCGCCGAGCGCGGTGAGGGTGAGGGAGCCGCTGCCGCCCCCGGACGCCGGGAGCCGGGTGAATGTCTCGGACGCGGAGATGAGGGCACCCCGGCCGGCGGGCGAGAGCGGGCGGACGTAGAAGTCGGAGGCGGCGGCGTAGGTCTCGCGCCGGAGCGCGCCCTGTTCACCGCGCCCCGGGGTCGTACCGGGCAGCCGGCACTGCTCCTCGGTGAGGCCGGAGCAGCCCGCGTAGATCAGCATCGCCTCCTCGTAATCGCGCTGCCGCACCGAGACGGAGCTCGCCGGGCCGGGTCCGCCCGGTCCGTCGGCGAGCCGGTCGAGCGCGTTCTTCAGTTCGTCCTCGCCGCCCAGGGAGAGCGCGGAGAGTGACAGCGTCGGGGCGACACCGCCCGGACCGGCGTTGAGATGGAGCGAGGACCAGATCTCGTCCGGCTGGTCGGGGCCCCACCGCTCCCAGGCGCCGAGCAGGGCGTCGGCCTTCGACCACGGCCAGCTCGCGGCGGCGACGACGGCCGGGGGCGCCGGATGCGTACGGAAGCGCAGTTCGGTGACGACCCCGAAATTGCCGTTGCCCGCGCCGCGCAGCGCCCAGAAGAGGTCCGTGTGCTGCTCGGAGTCGGCGGTCAGCCGGCTGCCGTCGGCCGTGATGAGCGTGGCGGAGGTGAGACTGTCGCAGGTGAGGCCGTAGGCGCGGGCCGCGACTCCGTGTCCGCCGCCGAGGGTGAGCCCGGCGATGGCGACGGTGGGACAGGACCCGGCGGGGATCGTACGGCCCGCGTCCGCGAGGGTCCGGTAGACATCGGCGAGCCGGGCTCCCGCTCCGACCGTGCCGTCCGTGGCCGCGTGCCGCAGTGAGTCGAGCCGTGTCACGTCGATGACGAGCCGGCCGTCGCCGCTGGACCATCCCGCGTAGGAGTGGCCGCCGCCGCGGATGGAGACGGGCGTGCCGTGCGTCCTGGCGAAGGCGAGGCACTCCTTGATGTCGTCCTCGCCCGCGGCATAGGCGACGGCCGCGGGCCTCAGGCTGTCGAAGCGGGTGTTGTAGAGCTGCCGGGCCGTCTCGTACGCGGCGTCGTCCGGCCGTACGAGTTCCCCGTCGAGCCCCTGCGCCAGCGCGTCCCAACTCGGGGCGCGGCTCGGGCCAGTTGCCGTGGGGCCGGTAGTGGTCGTGGGGGGTGGGGCGTTCTTGCCGTCCGTACCGCCGCCGGAGCACGCGGTTGCCGTGGCGGCGCCGATCAGGAGGCCGGCCGCGGCGCGGAGGAGCGTACGCCGGTCGCCATGACGCCGCTCCATGGGACGCCGCTCCATATGACGACCTCCTTGCGACCGGTGCGGGGCGCGCGGACGGGGTGGCGTGGTGGGACGTTCAGTCGCACGGTCTCCGCCTCAGTTCTTCGTCGACTGCGCGGCGTCATGGGTCGTTGCGTCGTGGGTCGTGGCGTGGGCCGCGGCGTCGGTACGGGCGAGGTCACGCGATCTGCGGGCATGGCCGAACCAGCCGCAGGTGCAGCGCGCCGTGCAGAACGAGCCGCGCTCGACGGTCGTGGTCTCGTGAGGTGGCGGGACGGAGGGGGAAGAGGCCTTGGGGGAGGCCGGAGATGAGGCGGCGGTGGGGGGATCGGAGACGTCTTGCTCGCACACATCTCCACGGTACCGGGGCGTCCGCGTCCCGTAACCGGCACCGGCGTGACGAGGAACGCCGGGCGTCGTTATCCGGAACGGGTGGGCTTCGGACAAGCGGCGGTCAGGCGTTGGGGGTTGGCAGGCGATGGTGGTGCAGCAGCACAGACGCAGGGGCGTGGCGTTCGCCGTCGTGACCATGGCGGGGGTCGTGGCCACGACCGCCGGCTGTTCCGGGAGCGGTGGAGCCGTGGCCGACGAGCGGCCGGGCAGCGACCCCGCGGCCGTGCGGAGGGCGGCCGACGCGCTGCTCGCGTCGGGCAGTTCGAAGGCCAGTACGTCCATGGAGATGGCGGCCGGCGGGACGCGCGTGACCATCCGCGGCGAGGGCGGCTATGACTTCGGCAAGCGGATGGGGCGCCTCCGGGTCGTACTGCCCAAGGAGCCCGTGGGCGCGAGCGATCACCGGCCGATCACCGAACTGCTCTCGCCCGGCGCGCTGTACATGAAGAACCGCGGGGCCGGGGTGCCCCCGGACAAGTGGGTCAGGGTCGACTCGACCACGCTGGAGGACGGGAATCTGGTCACGGGCGGGGCGACGGACCCGCTGACCGCCGCCGAACTGCTGCGTGCCGCCGGGAATGTGACCTTTGTCGACGAGCAGGATCTCGCCGGCGTCCGTGTATGGCACTACAAGGGTGTCACCCACATCGGGCGGGCCGCGAAGGCGGCGTCGTCGTACGCGCGCGGGGCGCTGGGCGCGGCGGCGAAGGGGTTCGGCGAGGACGCGGTGCCGTTCGACGCGTATCTGGACGAGGCGGGGCGGCTGCGCAAGGTCAGACACCGGTTCAGCTATGTCAACCAGGGGCGTACGGTCGCGGTCGCCTCGACGACCCTGCTGTACGCGTTCGGGGAGCGGGTCGCCGTCACGCTGCCCCCGCCCGGCGACATCTTCGCCGGCGAGATCAAGTCCTGAGCCGAGCCTGAGCCGAGCCTGAGCCGGGCCCGGGTTGAGCCCGGAGTCGGGCCCGGGATCGAACCCGGGATCGGGCCCGGGGCGAGTGGCTGCCCGGGGCCGCGGATTGCGGAACGCAAAGGCTTCATGGCCCGCGCGGCAAGATCAAATCAAGCCGTAACCACAGAGGACCAAGGCGGAAATGGTCCAGACGTGCCATGCGCGGTGTGTATCACGCTCCCTACGCTAGGAAGTCGACACCGGCAGGAAGAGGTGAATGCACGTGGCTCTGTTGCGCACGCCGAACGTCCAGGACCACGTGGCCCTCGCCGAGATCGAGTGGTGCGGGGAGTTGATGATCGCGGCGTCGGCCGCGGACGGGGAACGGCTCAGCCCGGACCGTATCGACGAGGTGCTGAACGTGAGGGCCGAACGGCCCGCCGCCCCACGCCATCCAGGACCGTCCCGGGGGCCGCGGCGGAGAGACTCCTGCGGCGAGTGACAGCCGGGGCCGCCGCCCCCCGGCGGTGGGGTCCCCCGGCGGCGGGGCGGTCCCGGTGCCGGGGGTGCTCGGCGTCAGGCATGTCACGTACGTCACGTACATACGGTGTGTCGGATACGTCACAGGTGCGGCCGGCGCATCAGGTACGCGAGGTACGCGCGGTAGGTCAGGTGCGCGAGGTACGTCAGGTCGCGAGGTGCGTCAGGTACGGAGCAGCCGCGCGATGGCCTTGGTCGCTTCCTCCACCTTCGCGTCGATCTCCTCCCCGCCCTTGACCGCGGCGTCGGCCACGCAGTGGCGCAGATGCTCTTCGAGGAGTTGGAGCGCGAAGGACTGGAGCGCCTTCGTCGAGGCGGAGACCTGGGTGAGTATGTCGATGCAGTAGACGTCCTCGTCCACCAGCCGCTGGAGGCCGCGGATCTGGCCCTCGATCCTGCGCAGCCGCTTGAGGTGCTCGTCCTTCTGTTTGTGGTAGCCGTGCACCCCGCGGTCGTGGTCGGTGGTGACGGTGTCCGTGGTGCCCGTCGCGCCGGTGGAGGGCGCGTCGCTCATCGCCGCGCCGGCCGCCTCAGTGGTCGTCATCGCGTCCTCCCGTTGTGCTGTCAGCTGATACCGATGGTGCTGTCCGAAAAGGGGTGTATACCCTACCTGGGTATATGTTACCCGTCTCCGGGTTCTGGGGCAGGGGGCTGTGCTCTCGGCCCTGCCACCATGAGTGACACTGGAACTTGCCGGGGTTAGCCGTGGCCGGATGTTGCGCCTACCATCACCCCTGACCGAATCCCATGTAACCCGAGGACCCCAGGTGCGATTTCGTCTGACCCCCAGGGAGACGAGCTTCTATGACATGTTCGCCGCGTCCGCGGACAACATCGTCACGGGCTCCAAGCTCCTGATGGAACTCCTCGGGGCGGATTCCTCCGCCAGGGCCGAGATCGCGGAGCGGATGAGGGCGGCGGAGCACGCGGGCGACGACGCCACTCACGCGATCTTCCATCAGCTCAACTCCTCCTTCATCACGCCGTTCGACCGTGAGGACATCTACAGCCTCGCGTCCCAGCTCGACGACATCATGGACTTCATGGAGGAGGCCGTCGACCTGGTCGTCCTCTACAACATCGAAGAGCTCCCCAAGGGTGTCGAGCAGCAGATCGAGGTGCTGGCCCGGGCCGCCGAGCTGACGGCCGAGGCCATGCCGCATTTGCGGACGATGAACAACCTCACCGAGTACTGGATCGAGGTCAACCGGCTGGAGAACCAGGCGGACCAGATCCACCGCAAGCTGCTGGCCCATCTCTTCAACGGCAAGTACGACGCGATGGAGGTGCTCAAGCTCAAGCAGATCGTCGACGTGCTCGAAGAGGCCGCCGACGCGTTCGAGCACGTCGCGAACACGGTGGAGACCATCGCGGTCAAGGAGTCCTGAACCACGTGGACACCTTTGCGCTGATCGTGACCGTCGGTGTCGCGCTCGGTTTCACCTACACCAACGGCTTTCACGACTCGGCCAACGCCATCGCCACCTCGGTCTCCACCCGGGCACTGACCCCGCGTGCGGCGCTGGCGATGGCCGCGGTGATGAACCTCGCGGGCGCGTTCCTCGGCCAGGGGGTCGCCAAGACCGTCAGCGAGGGCCTGATCGCCACCCCGCACGGATCGCGGGGGATGGGCATCCTCTTCGCCGCGCTGGTCGGCGCGATCGTCTGGAACCTGGTCACCTGGTACTTCGGGCTTCCCTCCTCGTCCTCCCACGCGCTGTTCGGCGGCATGGTGGGCGCGGCGCTGGCCGGCGGGACCGATGTCATCTGGTCCGGGGTGCTGGAGAAGATCGTCATCCCGATGTTCGTCTCCCCGGTCGTCGGTCTGGTCGCCGGATATCTGGTGATGGTCGCGATCATGTGGATGTTCCGCAGGTCCAACCCGCACAAGGCCAAGCGCGGCTTCCGTATAGCCCAGACCGTCTCGGCGGCGGGTATGGCGCTCGGGCACGGTCTGCAGGACGCGCAGAAGACGATGGGGATCGTGGTGATGGCCCTGGTCATCGCCGATGTCGAGGAATCCGGTGACACGATCCCGGTCTGGGTGAAGATCGTCTGCGCGCTGATGCTGTCCCTCGGTACGTACGCGGGCGGCTGGCGCATCATGCGGACGCTCGGCCGGAAGATCATCGAGCTGGACCCGCCGCAGGGGTTCGCGGCGGAGACGACGGGTGCGTCGATCATGTTCGGCTCGGCGTTCCTGTTCCACGCGCCGATCTCCACGACGCATGTCATCACCTCGGCGATCATGGGCGCGGGGGCGACGAAGCGGGTCAACGCGGTCCGCTGGGGGGTCGCCAAGAACATCGTTCTCGGCTGGTTCATCACGATGCCGGCGGCGGCTCTCGTCGCCGCCGTGAGCTTCTGGATCGTGAACCTGGCTTTCGGCTGACGGGCGCGATGCGCTTCCCGGCCGGGGGTCCGGGGGTTGTCCCCGGGGGATGCCGTTGGATCGTGCACCTGGCCTTCGGCTGAGCCGCGCCGTACAAGCGTCTCGCACCGAACGAAAAAGCGGGCCCGCCCCCCTGGGAGAGGGGGCGGGCCCTTCGCCGTGCGGTGGCACCGCCATGCAGCACCGCAGGACGGCTGGCGCCTATCCGAAGCGGCCGGAGATGTAGTCCTCCGTCGCCTGCACGGACGGATTGGCGAAGATCCGCTCGGTCTCGTCTATCTCGATGAGCTTGCCGGGCTGGCCGACGGCGGCCAGGTTGAAGAACGCCGTACGGTCCGAGACACGCGCGGCCTGCTGCATGTTGTGCGTCACGATGACGATCGTGAAGCGCTCCTTCAGCTCCCCGATCAGGTCCTCGATGGCGAGGGTGGAGATCGGGTCGAGGGCGGAGCACGGCTCGTCCATCAGCAGGACGTCCGGCTCGACCGCGATCGCGCGGGCGATGCACAGACGCTGCTGCTGGCCGCCGGAGAGGCCGGAACCGGGCTTGTTCAGGCGGTCCTTGACCTCGTTCCAGAGGTTGGCGCCCTTGAGGGACCTCTCCACGACCTCGGCCAGCTCGCTCTTGCGGACCTTGCCGTTCAGCCGCAGGCCCGCCGCGACGTTGTCGAAGATCGACATCGTCGGGAACGGGTTCGGGCGCTGGAAGACCATGCCGACGGTACGGCGCACCGCGACCGGGTCGACATTCGGTCCGTACAGGTTCTCGTCGTCCAACAGCACCTTGCCCTCGACCCGGCCGCCGGGGGTGACCTCGTGCATCCGGTTGAGGGTGCGCAGGAAGGTGGACTTGCCGCAGCCGGACGGGCCGATGAAGGCCGTCACGGAGCGGGGCTCGACGGTCATCGAGATGTCGTCGATGGCCCGGTGGGAGCCGTAGTAGGCGGTCAGACCGCTGACGTCGATTCGCTTGGCCATGTCAATCACTGCTTCTTTCGTGGCCCCGCGCGGCGGAGCCGGATATCGGGCCTCAGCGGCCGGTCTTCGGGGCCTTCCAGCGTGCGATACCGCGCGCCACCAGGTTGAGGATCATGACGAACGCGATCAGCACCAGGGCCGCGGCCCAGGCACGGTCGATCGAAGCCACCTCACCGTCCTTGTACTGCTGGAAGATGTAGAGCGGCAGCGACGACTGCGGATCCGAGAAGGGGTTCGTGTTGATCAGGTTGCTGCCGAAGACCAGGAGCAGGATCGGCGCCGTCTCACCGGCGATACGCGCGATCGCGAGCATCACACCGGTGGTGATACCGCCGATCGCGGTCGGCAGGACCACCTTGAGGATCGTGCGCCACTTCGGTACGCCGAGCGCGAGTGACGCCTCGCGCAGCTCGTTCGGTACGAGCTTGAGCATCTCCTCGGTGGAGCGCACCACGACCGGGATCATCAGGATCGACAGGGCGAGCGAGCCCATCAGACCGGACGGCCCGAGGTTGAACATCAGCATGAGCGACAGGATGAACAGACCCGCGACGATGGACGGGATGCCGGTCATGACGTCCACGAAGAACGTCACGGCCCTGGCCAGCGCGCCCTTGCCGTACTCGACCAGATAGACGGCGGTCAGCAGGCCGATCGGCGTGGAGATCAGCGTGGCGATCCCGACCTGCTGCAGGGTGCCGACGAGCGCGTGGTAGAGGCCGCCGCCCACCTGCGAGCTGGGGATACCGGCCATGGAGTGGGTCAGGAAGTACGGGTCGAGGACCTCGACCCCGCGGCTGATGGTGGTCCACAGCAGCGAGAACAGCGGGATGACGGCGAGGACGAAGCACACCCAGACGACGCTGGTGGCCAGGCGGTCCCTGGCCTGGCGCTGGTTCTCGACCGCCGTGGTGACGACGTACGAGATGACGACGAAGGCGATGACGGCGATCAGGCCCCACTGGACCTTGCTGTCGAGACCGGCGGCGGCGCCGATGCCCACGCCGATGAGAATGCCGAGAAGGGCGAAGCCGGCCGGTGCCCACCGGGGCAGGCTGCGCTGGCTGAGGCTCTGCTGCCCGCCCGACGGCGGAACGGGGGTCTGCGTGTCCTGTACAGCTGCGTGGCTCATGCGTTGGCCCCCGAGTATTCCTTGCGGCGCGCGATGATCAGCCGGGCCCCGCCGTTCACCAGCAGGGTCAGGACGAAGAGCACAAGACCGGAGGCGATCAGGGCGTCCCGCCCGAACGCGTTGGCCTCACCGAACTTCGCCGCGATGTTCTGGGCGAACGTGCCGCCGCCCGGGTCGAGCAGATGGAGCGAGATCAGATAGTTCGGCGAGAGGACCGTGGCGACGGCCATCGTCTCGCCGAGCGCACGGCCGAGTCCCAGCATCGCCGCGGAGATGACACCGGAGCGTCCGAAGGGCAGGACCGAGAGCCGGATGACTTCCCAGCGGGTGGCGCCCAGGGCGAGCGCCGCCTCCTCGTTCATCCGCGGGACCTGGAGGAAGACCTCCCGGCTGACGCTGGTCACGATCGGCAGGATCATGATCGCCAGCAGGATGCCGACGGTGAGCATATTGCGGGCCACACCGGGCTGGGTCTGGTCGAAGATGTACGTCCAGGCGAAGTACTGGTCGAGCCAGGAGTTGAGGCCGCCGAGGTACGGCACGAGGACGATGGCGCCCCAGATGCCGTAGATGATCGACGGAACCGCGGCCAGCAGGTCCACCACGTACGCGATGGGCGCGGCCAGGCGGCGCGGCGCGTAGTGCGAGATGAAGAGCGCGATACCGACGGCGACCGGGACCGCGATGATCATCGCGACGGTGGAGCTGACGATCGTGCCGACGAGGAGGACCGCGATACCGAAGACCGGCGGGTCCGCGGAGGCGTTCCAGTCGAAGGTGGTGAGGAAGTTGCCCTCGTCCTTCGAGATCGCGATGGCGGCGCGGTAGCTCAGGAAGACCGCGATCGACGCCATGATGACGAGCAGCAGAATGCCCGAGCCCTTGGAGAGGCCCGAGAAGATCTTGTCGCCCGCGCGTCCGGTGGAGGTGCTCGCCGACGGCGGCGCGGACTGCGGGGGTGGTGGGGTGTCTATTGATGTGGTGGAAGCCATGATCTTTCCGGTCTGTGTGGGGGAGTGATGGCTCCCCTGGCGGCGGTGCACCGGATGGGGTGGACGGAAGCCGGCCCGGAGGGTTGGTCCGGGCCGGCTGCCGTCATCCGCTGAGCGGCTCACCCGCCGGGCCTGCGGCGGGTGGGACAGCGGTCGGGCCCAGGGCCTGTACCGGCGATGTCCGCCCCGTCGGGCAGAACATCGCCGGTGGCGGCATTACGACAGGGAGTCGACCGTCTCGCGGACCTTGGCGTTGATCTCGGCCGGGATCGGCGCGTAGCCGGCCTCGGTGAGCAGCTTCTGACCGTCGGCGCTGGCCGTGTAGGACAGGAAGGACTTGACCGTGGCCAGGGTGTCGGGCTTGTTGCCCTTGTCGCAGGCGATCTCGTACGTCACGAGGACGATCGGGTAGGCGCCGTCGGCCTTGGTGGCGTAGTCGAGGTCGAGCGCCAGGTCCTTGCCGGTGCCCTTGATCTTGGCGGCGGCGATGGCCTTGGAGGCGTTCTCGGAGGTGGCCTCGACCGGGGCGCTGGCGCCCGTGTCGACCGTGACCGTCGAGATCTTCTGCGAGGTGGCGTAGGAGAGCTCGAAGTAACCGATGGCGCCCTCGACCGTGGCTACCTGGCTGGCGATACCGGAGGAGCCGGACGCCGACTGGCCGCCGGGGGCGGGCCACTTCTTCTCGGCCTCGTACTTCCAGTCCGACGGGGCCGCGGCGGCCAGGTACTTGCCCAGGTTCTGCGTGGTGCCGGAGTCCTCGGAGCGGTGGAAGGCCTGGATCGGCTCGCTCGGAAGCTTGGCGTCGGGGTTGAGGGCCTTGATGGCCTCGTCGTCCCAGTTCTTGATCTTGCTGTCGAAGATCTTGGCGAGCGTGGGGGCGTCGAGGACGAGGTTGTCCACACCCTTCAGCTTGTAACCGATCGCGATCGGTCCGCCGACCATCGGCAGGTTGATGCCCTGGCCACCGGTGCAGATCTTCTTCGAGTCGGCGACCTCCTCGGGCTTCAGCGCCGAGTCGGAGCCGGCGAAGCCGACCGTGCCCTGGTTGAACGCGACGATGCCCTCGCCGGAGGAGGAGGACTGGTAGTTGACCTCTACGCCGGTGCAGGTGGCCATGTAGTTCTTGACCCAGAGGTCCATGGCGTTCTTCTGAGCGCTGGAGCCGGACGCGAGCAGCTTGCCCTTGGCGTCCTTGCACACCGCGCTCGTGGCGGCGGAGGACTTGGTGCTGGTGCCCTCGGGAGCGTTGTCGTCCGAACCGCACGCCGTGAGAACCAGGGCGCCGGAGACGGCGAGGGCACCGAGCGCGGTGGCGCGCAGCCCGTTCTTGCGCTGAAGCTTCACTTCGGGTGTTTCCTTCCAGGAGCCGCCGGTCTGAGCCTTTGTACGGCGGCGTGCGTCGGGGTGGCCGGTGCGGCGCTTTGACCGTCACCGTGTAAGGCCGAAATTAGGCAGATCAGGTGAAGCCGCCAACGGGGGCGAGTGAACGGAAGGTGAACCTCACGGGGCGGTGTGGTTCTGACGTGCGTGAGTGTCACCCTGCCGGGTCTAGCGGCGGTGCGCACGCGGTACGAGCGCGCTCCGTGGCGCGAGGGGCGCGCTGTTCTGCCCGCCGACCGTCATCAGGGTCGGATCGGGCCGCCGGGGCGCGCCCGTGTGATTCACGCGTACAGGACGGTCGGCGCCGGTCCGAGTATGACGCCTGTTGCTTGCGGTCCTTGCCGGGCCCCGGTCGCCGTCCGTCGGAGGCCAGTGTCTTGTCCCCGGTCTGACCCGGCGGGCAACTATGTCAAGTCGGTGAATCTGCGCAAGTTCATGCAAGTTCCTGTCTTCTCAGGCGAGTTCGCCGCAAGCTGAGACACAGAGATCATTAGCCGCGAAGCTGGAGGTCGTCATGGCTCTGCACACGCTCGGCAAGGACCCGAACTCTCCCGAGGGCAAGTCCGCGACCGTGTACTACGACGACGTGGCGGACAAGTACCTGGTTCAGGGCTTGAAGGTACTTGACGAGGGGCGATTGTCCCAGATGGATCTGCCCGACCACGAGACGGTTGTCGAGATCCCCACGTACATGGTCACGTTTTTCCCGGAGGTCAGCGGTGGCGGATCCCACGTTTGACGAGCTGTTCCGGCTGGCCGAGCGGTCGGCGGTACACCTGGAGATGCGGGACGGCTACATGCGGTCGGATCCGCGCTTCGTCGCCTGGCAGCGGGACAGGCACAGTGTCTCCGCCGACAGCGATCCGGATCAGCGTCCGTGGATGGAGCTGATGCGTGAGATCACCGGCCGCGGAGTAGCGGTTCGCCGGGCACGGATCATCTCCGAGCCGATCAGCGACTACATCCGGTTCGAACACCATCTGACGGCCGGCAACGCCGCCGGTGGCGAGCAGGTCCGTTGGCTTCCCCGCCGCCGGGCTTCAGATCTGGCCCTTCCCGGCAACGATTTCTGGCTATTCGACGACAGCCTGGTCGTGTTTCTTCATTTCACCGGAGAAGGAGAGTTGTCCCCGGAAGGGGACGAGGAGCGCACGGCTGATCCTGCCGTCGCTCGGCTCTGTTCGGCGGCCTTCGAGGCGGTGTGGGAACGGGCAGTGCCGCACGAGGAGTACAGGCCGTCCTGAGCCACGAGTGAAACAGGCACACTTCTCCTGTGGCCCCGTCGTCGCCGTCATCGAGCGTCCAGCACGCCAGGGAAGCCCTCGGATCGCGCCTGCGGGAGATCCGGAAGGACTCCGGCATGACGGCCCGCGCTTTGGCGGCGGCTGCCGGGTGGCACGAGTCCAAAACCTCGCGCATCGAAAACGGCAGGACACCGCCCTCCGATGCCGACATCCGCAAATGGACCAGGCTGTGCGACGCGGAGGACCAGACCGCTGACCTCATTGCCACGGTCCGTGGCATCGAAGGCATGTACGTCGAGTGGAGGCGCCTGGAGAGGGGCGGCCTGAGGCAGGTGCAGCAGTCCGTGCTGCCCCTCTTCGAGAGAACCCGGCGCTTCCGTTTCTACCAGTCATGGGTAGTTCCCGGTCTCCTGCAAACCCCCGAATACACCCGTGCCGTACTCAATACGGTGGTTGCCCTGCGGGACGCTCCGGATGACGTCGACGCCGCTGTCGCGGTGCGTATGGAACGCCAACGCATCCTGCGCTCAGGCCATCAGCGATTCGCCATGCTCGTGGAGGAATGGGTTCTCCGCACGGTGATCGGCGATGCCCGCATCATGAGCGGCCAACTTGCCCATCTCATCGCGGTGGCATCTCAACCGTCCGTGAGTCTCGGTGTCATCCCCATGGGGACCGAGCGGGGGGATGCGTGGCCGACCGAGTCCTTTTCCCTCTTCGATGACGTACAAGCATCGGTGGAACTGGTGTCGGCGAACCTGACGGTGACGCAGCCGCGTGAAGTCGCCGAGTATGTACGTACGTTCAAAGAGCTGTCCAGTATCGCGGTTTACGGGGCGAACGCCCGCAAGCTGATCACTGCCGCAAGCGACGCGCTCGGGTGAATCCGCGCAAGTCCGTAGAAGTTTATTGAGGCACACAGCGCCGTCAGCCGATGCTCTACCCAACGTCAGTATGCGTTATGTAGCGCGAGGTGATCACTGTGGCATCTGTGGAAAAAGCCGAGACCGAGCCCCTCAACACCATCTACAGCCTCCCTGCCGAAGGCGCGGAGTTCGAGAACTTCTGCGGAGGCAATCTGGGTGGCGAGCATGAGTCGTGCGTCGAAATCGGTGCGATTCCGGGTGCGACGCCTTCGTACGTTCTTCACGACAGCAAGCCCGAGGGCGTCGGCCGGGAGCTCCGCTTCACCGAGAAGGAACTCAACGACTTCGCCGTTGGGTGGGTCAGGAAGCAGGGACTCGTGCTCTGAACCGGCTTCTTCCTCAGCTCGCACACCGCATGAGGCGGGCTGCGCCCGGTCTGCCGGGTACGGCCCGCAGCACCCAGGAAAGGCACGGATGAGCTGGTCAGGACACTGGCATGGATACGGCCCTTGGACCGGCAGCAGGGACACCTACGGGCAGGAGGGACTGCGCCGCCCGGGGGCACACCCCAACGACGAGCGGACCCGAGCGTTCCTCGCCTCTACGATGCCGCCGATGCAGACCGGTCACTGGCTGATGCGCCGAAGCCAGACTTCGGCGGACCGCACATGGACGGATCTCGCCGACGCCGTGAGCTGGTTGAAGAAGACCTACAGAGCCAACCTGCCCGTCGAGCGTGAGGACACCAAGCGGGCGTACATCGACTTGGATACGAAGGCCGGCTACGCGGAGGACGCGCTCAGACGGGGCAGTGATGCCGTCTGGGTCCACTACACCAAGTCCTCGAATCTGGTGTCGTTCTCAGTCGTGTGCTGCCCTCATCGCTTTTTCCCTCGGATTCTCTGCCCGCTGCCGCTTCTCTGACCGCTCAGCGGGCGGGAAAGGACGCCATGTCGCTCAGCATTCTGCTCCCGGAGACCGGTGTAGCCGACCTCTTGAACTCTTGGCCGGGCGAGCCACGCGTGTACCAGCGCGACACCACGGAACTCGACCGCACTGTCACCTCGGCGTTCCTCAACGACTACATCGCCACCGGATGTATGCCGGCGGCCGAAATCGCGGTGGTGAAGGCCCCGGGCCCGTCCCTCAACCGCGACGCTTTCATGACCAATGGCCGCACCGATCCGGACAGGCTTCGAAGGCTCTATCGCAACGGATATACCGTCCGGCTCGGCAACCTCCAGAGGGTCATTCCCTTCATGGCGAGGGTCTCGCGGGCCATCCAGGAGGAGACGGGATATTCGAACTACGTCCATGCGTTTCTGACGCCGCCGGGAAATCAGGGGCTTCGCCACCACTGGGATCAGCAGATGGCGGTGATCGTGCAGACGGCGGGCGTCAAGCGGTGGCAACTGTGGCGCCCGGAAGTGGAAGCGCCGATGAGGGAGTTCAACGAATCCTGGCGGGTGTGGCGCGAGAACTACATCCCGGACTGGGAGGCCGCCGGCCCGGACGCCGAGTTCGATCTCCACGCAGGGCAATCGCTTCTGTTGCCGAGGGGCTGGGTTCACAACCCGTATGTGGCGGACATCGACGCGGACAGCGTCCACCTGACGTTCGCCATCTGGGAGCGCACCCCGGTGTGGCTGGCCGAGAAGCTGATCGCGGGTGCGATAGAGGAGCCTGCGTTCCGTCGGATCATTCTGCCCCGCGACATCAAGGGTGCGGCGCTGGCCGAGCGCGTGCACGAGACGCGCGACGCGCTCGTGAAGTACCTCGCGGCCCTGGACGCGGACGAACTCGCCCTGGTCGTAAGGCAGGCCGCTGTGACCGAGGCGGAGTACTCGACGTGATCCGCAGGACCCCAACCGCCTGGGCCGGTGGCCCCGCCCGCTGCCGGCCGACAGGCGTTACGTCGCGTGCAGTGCGTTCAGGAGCGCGTCCACCAGCAGCCGGTCGCGGGGTTGCGTCAGGCGGTCGCGGGCCGCCGGCGGGGTCAGCCATGCCACGCGGTCGACCTCGTCGTTGGGGACGAACGTCCCGTCCGTCGCCTCGGCCGCCCAGTAGGTGACCTCTTTGGGGCGCCCCTGTGCCAGATAGCGCACCGTACCGAGCCGGGTTCCCGGTACGCAGTGGTGGCCGGTTTCCTCCAGGACCTCGCGCAGGGCCCCGGCCAAGGTGTCCTCCGCCCGCTTGAGCTTGCCCTTGGGGTGGGACCAGTCGTCGTACTTCGGCCGGTGCACCAGGCAGATCTCGGTGCCGCCGTCCCCGTGCGGCGAGCGGCGCCAGAGCACGCAGCCGCCCGCGCGGACGATTCCCCGCCCGCGCGCCTCCGGCCCCGGTCCCGGGCCCGGCGGCGCCGTCACCGGGCCACCGCCGCCTTCTGCCACACCTGCTGGAACGCGAAGCGCGCCGCCTCCACCTCATGGCGCTGGTCCGCGTGCAGCACGCCCAGGGCGTACGCCGTCGTCGGCGCGATCCGCGGGGTGCGCGCCGCGTTCGCCGCCGCCGCTGCCGCCTCGGCGGCGTCGCGGTGCCGGTCCAGTGCCTGGCCCGCGCCCAGCAGTACCGGGTCGGGGGCGCCGCCGGGGCACCACACCTCCTGGGCGTACCGGTGCAGGCGCAGCAACTGCCGTACCTGGTGCCAGGGGGCGTCCTGCGCCTCGCCGTCCGACGCGGTCGCGAGGCCGTGGACCAGCGCCTCCGCGTTGTACGGATGGGCCGCCCGCGCCAGCGGGAGGGCCGCGACGGCGTCCAGCAGCTGTCGCTCGGTGGTGTCGCCCGGACCGGCGAGCACCTCGATGGCCGGGGCGCCGGCGAGCGATGACAGCGGTACCTCGGACGCCAGTACGGCCACCGCGTCCGCCACCGCGTGGAAGCGGGACGAGCCGAGCGCCTGGAGCGCCGCCGAGTGCGCGCGGGTCCTGGCCAGGGTCAGCTGCCGCTCCAGCAGCGCGCCCGCGCGGGACGCGCCGACGGTGAGCGTCCCGGGCGGCGGCCCGGCGGCCTCCGCACGCGCGCCGGGTACGGAACCGAGCGACGGGGCCTGCGCGCCCACGGACACGGGTGCCGCGCCCGAGAGCCTGGCCAGCGCCCCCACCAGCCGGTGCAGCCGGGCCGTACAGGCGTACTCCTGGGCCAGGGTGCCGGACAGCCAGCCCAGTTCCGTACGGAGCTGGTCGGCCCAGCCGGGGTCGAGCAGTGGCCGGAACGTATGCAGACCGCCCCCGATCCGGCGCGCCGCGCCCCGCAGTGCCAGGGCGGCCGACTCGGCCGCCGCCGTGTCCGCGCCGCTCTCCCCGTACAGCCGCAGGCCGCGCAGGAAGTCGCCGGCGTGGGAATGCAGATATCCGGCCAGGACCTCGCCCGCGGTCAGCCCGCCGGGGCCGGACGCGGTAAGCCGGTCGGTGTCCACTTCATGGTGCTGCACGCCGGCGCCTCCGGGCGTCTATGAGCATTTCCTGAACGTTCCGCAGCGGCTGGCCCTCCGCATCCGTGGAATGCCGGGTCCAGTTGCCGTCCGCGCCGAGATGCCAGGAGGACGTGGTGTCGGACATCCCGGTCTCCATCAGCCGGGTTATCGCCGCGCGGTGGGCCGGATCGGTGATCCGGACGAGAGCTTCGATACGACGGTCGAGATTGCGGTGCATCATGTCGGCGCTGCCGATCCAGACCTCGGGCTCCCCGCCGTTGCCGAAGGCGAAGATCCGGGAGTGTTCCAGGAAGCGGCCGAGGATCGAGCGGACCCGGATGTTCTCGGAGAGACCGGCGACCCCGGGGCGTACGGCACAGATCCCGCGGACCCAGATGTCCACCGGCACCCCGGCCTGGGAGGCCCGGTAACAGGCGTCGATGACCGCTTCGTCGACCATCGAGTTGACCTTGATACGGACCGAGGCGGGACGGCCGTCGCGGTGGTGCGCTATTTCCTTGTTGATCCGGGAGATGAGCCCGTCACGCAGGGACTTCGGGGCGACCAGCAGCCGCCGGTAGGTCTCCCGGCGCGAGTAGCCGGACAGCCGGTTGAACAGGTCGGACAGATCCGCGCCGACGCGCGGGTCCGCGGTGAGCAGCCCGAGGTCCTCGTACAGCCGCGCCGTCTTCGGGTGGTAGTTGCCGGTGCCGACATGGCTGTAGCGGCGCAGGGACTCGCCCTCCTGCCGTACCACCAGCGAGAGCTTGCAGTGCGTCTTCAGCCCGACCAGGCCGTAGACCACATGGCAGCCGGCCTCCTCCAGCTTGCGCGCCCACTTGATGTTGGCCTGCTCGTCGAAGCGGGCCTTGATCTCGACGAGGACGAGGACCTGCTTGCCGGACTCGGCGGCGTCTATCAGCGCGTCCACGATCGGGGAGTCGCCGGACGTCCGGTACAGCGTCTGCTTGATGGCCAGGACGTCCGGGTCGGCCGCCGCCTGCTCCAGGAAGGCCTGGACGGAGGTCGAGAACGAGTCGTACGGGTGGTGCAGCAGCACATCGCGGTTGCGCAGGGCCGCGAAGATGTCGGGCGCGGAGGCGGACTCCACCTCGGCGAGCTGGCGGTTCGTACCCGCTATGAACTTCGGGTACTTCAGCTCCGGCCGGTCCAGCGACGAGATCCCGAAGAGCGCGGTGAGATCCAGCGGCCCCGGCAGCGGATAGACCTCCGCGTCGGTCACCTTCAGCTCGCGCACCAGCCGGTCGAGGACCTCGGGCGCGATGTCCTCCTCGACCTCCAGCCGGACCGGCGGGCCGAAGCGGCGCCGCATGAGCTCCTTCTCCAGCGCCTTGAGGAGGTTCTCGGCGTCGTCCTCCTCCACCTCCAGGTCCTCGTTGCGCGTGACCCGGAACATGTGGTGCGCCAGCACCTCCATCCCCGGGAACAGCTCCTCCAGCTGGGCGGCGATCACATCCTCCAGCGGTACGTACCGCGAGGGGGACGCCTCCAGGAAGCGGGAGAGCAGCGGGGGCACCTTGACCCGCGCGAAGTGACGGTGGCCGCTCACCGGGTTGCGTACGGTGACGGCCAGGTTGAGGGAGAGGCCGGAGATGTACGGGAAGGGGTGCGCCGGGTCCACGGCGAGGGGCGTGAGGACCGGGAAGATCTGCTGGCGGAAGAGCGTGACGAGCCGCGCCTGCTCCTTCTCGGTCAGCTCGGGCCAGCGGATGATGTGTATGCCCTCGTCGGCCAGGGCCGGGGCGACATCCTGCTGGTAGCAGGCGGCGTGCCGGGCCATGAGTTCGCGCGAGCGGGTCCAGATCAGATCGAGTACCTCGCGCGGCTGGAGGCCGGAGGCGGAGCGGGTGGCGACACCGGTCGCGATACGCCGCTTCAGGCCGGCCACCCTGACCATGAAGAACTCGTCCAGGTTGGACGCGAAGATGGCGAGGAAATTAGCCCGTTCGAGGAGTGGCGTGGTGGGGTCCTCCGCGAGCTCCAGGACCCGTTCGTTGAACGCGAGCCAGCTGCGCTCGCGGTCGAGGAACCTGCCCTGGGGCAGATCCGTGCCTTCGGGGCCGCTCTCCTCCTCGTAGTCGTCCAGATCGGCGTCGAGATCGGGTTCGAGGTCGGAGCTGGTCGCGGCCACGGTGTGGGGCCGGTGGGCGGCTATGAAGCCGACGGACGGCTGGGGGTGCTGGACCGGTACCTCGGCGGGCTGCTGGCTCATGTCCCTATTGTTCCGCGCCGAGGGCACGACGGGCGCGTCGGAGAGGGCAGGGGCGAGGTGGATCCTGCCGTTGGTCCTGCCGTTCGGCGTGGGGGGCACAGCGGGCTGCATTCAGTGAGGGTCGCAAGAGCGTCTGAATGGCTGGTAACGGCGACATGACGTGAAGGGAAGCGGGACGGGGCTCCCCGGGGCCGCGCACTGCCTCTGGGGAGCCCCACCGTAGCCGTGTGTGAGACGGCGGGCTCCGGGTGGGGGCCGAAACCGCCGCCCGGTCCCGGTCCCGGTGTCAGGCGTGGCTGCGGCGCAGCACCCGGAAGGCCGCGAAGACGACCGCCGCGGCCAGGACCAGGACGATCCCGGTCTCCATGAACTGGAGGGGCCAGAGGTGGGAGGCGGGGTGGTGATCGACGAAGTAGGCGGCCCCCTCGGGGAGCTTTTCGCACGGGGACGCCGTCCGGTCCACACAGTCCACACGGTCGAGCCGTTCGCCGGAGGCGAGCAGGACGCCATGCCGGAGGGTCCAGCCCAGGTCGGGGAGGTGCCAGCTGCCCGCCGTGACGGTCTCCGCGGGCCACAGATACGGGCGCACCCACGTGATCATGGCGAGCATGGCCCCTCCCACGGCGAGCACGGTGACGGACATCGCGAGGAGCGTACGGCGCACCAGCAGCCCGGCGAGGGCGCCGAGCGCGATGCCGAGCAGGCCGTACGCGACGGGCAGCGGGCCGATCCCGGCGAAGCCGAGCCTGTCGTACCACTCGACGGTGTACACGCCTTCGGGCCCCTGGAACCTGGACCAGCGGTAGAGGATCACCAGCGCCGCGGCGCCGACGACCGTCCACACCACCGGAACCGCGAGCTTCGTCATGAGCCAGCGGGCCGGGGAGACGGACTGGGTCCAGGCCAGCTTGTACGTCCCGGATTCCAGCTCCCTGCCGATCAACGGCCCCGCCACGAAGGCGCCGACGACGCCGGGGAGTGCGAACAGCACGACGCCCGTGTTGCTGAGCCACTGGTGGAACGCGTACTGGGCGTCGAGGAAGCCTCGGACGGTGCTGTCGCAGTTCGCCGTGGGGGCCGCCACGGAGCAGCCCGTGCCGGCGAAGTCGCTCACCGAACTTGTCGCGGAGTACCGCTGGTAGAGCAGGATCAGGGCGGTCAGTACGAGGAGTGCGCTCCCCGCCCAGAGAACCCGGCGGTGCTGGTGTACGGCGACCCAGACCGGGCCGCGCAGGGTCGGTGCGCTCATGCCGCCACCGCCGTACGGTCGCGTCCGCCGTTTCCGTCGCCGTCGCCCTGCGGCGGCTCTGCGCTCGGCGTGAGCAGGACGGGCGCGTCCGGAGAGCGCAGATGTGCCAACAACAGCTCCTCCAGGGCGGGTTCGGCCGTCTGCCAGTTACTGTCCAGCGGTCCTTCCGGCCGGATCAGCGCCGTACCTCCGCGCCCCGCCGTACGGGACTCGACGACCGTGTGCGGCGCGAGGTCGGACAGATCGCGTGCCGCTCCGCTGACCAGCAGGTGCGCGTTGACGATGTCCTCCACCTCGCCCCCGAGCCGCACCCGGCCGCCGTCCACGAGCAGCAGATAGTCACAGGCGTCGGCCAGTTCGGTGAGGATGTGCGAGGAGATCACGACGGTGGTGCCGTGTTCCTCCGCGTCGGCCATCAGAGCGCCCATCAGCTGATGGCGCGCCAGCGGGTCGAGATCCGCCATCGGCTCGTCCAGCAGCAGCAGTTCGGGGCGCTTGCCGAGCGCGAGGGCGAGCGCGACGCGGGTGCGCTGTCCGCCGGAGAGCGACCGGACCCGCTCGCCGTGGTCGAGCGCGCTCCCGGGGCCGCCGCCCTCGATGATCCGCTCGGCGGTCGCCGCGTCCCAGCGCTCGGGGTTCAGCTCGCGGCCCATGCGCAGCGTCTCCCCCACCGTCAACTGCGGGTACAGCGGCTTGTCCTGGGCGACGTACGCGAGACGCGCGCGGGCGTCGGCCGGTGCCGTGCCCAGGACGCGTACGGTCCCCTCGGTGGGCGCGAGCAGCCCGGCCGCGTGGGCGAGCAGGGTCGATTTGCCGGCGCCGTTGGGGCCGACGAGGGCGCAGACGCGCCCGGCGGGTATCCGGAAGGAGCAGTCGCGCAGCGCCCAGCGCTCGCGCCGCCCCACTCCCGCGAAGCGTTTGCCGAGGCCGGTCGCCTCGATCGCCGCCACAGTCATGCGTCATCCCCCTTGATGCGCTCGGTGCGCGTGGTGCGTGTGGTGCGTGTGCCGTGTGTGTCGTGTGTGGAGCGTTCTTCGAAGCGCTCTTCGAACCGGTCCTCGACCACGGACGTGAAGAGCGCGGTCACGTCGTCCTTGTCGAGCCCCGAGGCGCGGGCGCGGTCCGTCCAGGCGGCCAGCTCCGTCCGCAGCGCGCTGTCGGCGGAGCCCCGGCCGAGGGTGCCCCGTACGAACGTGCCCAGCCCGCGCCGCCCTTCGGCCAGCCCCTCGCGCTCCAGCTCGCGGTAGGCCTTGAGCACGGTGTTGGGGTTGATGGCGGTGGCCGCCACCACCTCACGTGCGGTGGGCAGCTTGTCCCCGGGCTCCAGCAGGCCCAGGCGCAGGGCCTGTTTGGTCTGCTGGACGATCTGGAGGTAGGTGGCCACCCCGCTGCGCCGGTCGATGCGGTATTCGATCACCCGCAACCACCCTTTCACTAGGGAAGTAGTGAAAGGGTGCCGTAAGAGAGGGGCGGCGTCAAGGACACCGCCCCTCAATCCCCTTGTCCGCGGGTTCGGGGCCCGCGGGTTCGGGGCCCGTGGATTCGAGGTCCGTGGATTTCGAGGTCCCCGGGTTCAGGACTCCGTGCGGTACATCAGATCCACCTCGTGCGTGCTGAAGCCGAGTCGCTCGTACACCGTCAGCGCCGCCGTGTTGTCGGCGTCCACGTAGAGCATCGCCGTGGGCAGCCCCTGCGCCGCCAGATGCCGCAGCCCGATCGCGGTGAGCGCCTTGCCGAGGCCGCCGCCCTGGGTGTCCGGCCTGATGCCGAGGACGTACACCTCGCCGAGCTGCTCCTCGGCGTGCACCTTGGTCCAGTGGAAACCGATCAGCTCGCCGTCGCGCTCGGCCAGGAAGAAGCCCTTCGGGTCGAACCACGGCTCGGCGATACGGTCGTCCAGATCCCGCTGGACCAGCGCGCCCTGCTCGGGGTGGTGGGCGAAGGCGGCGGCGTTGACCGCGAGCCACGCCGCGTCGTCCTGGCCGGGCACGAACGTACGGACCGTGACCCCGGCGGGCAGCGCGGGCTCGGGGATCGCGGGCGGGACCAGTGGCCGCCGCAGCTGCCGCAGTTCACGGAAGAGGGTCAGCCCGAGCACCTGGGCCAGATGCCGGGCCGCCGACCTGCCGCCGTGTGCCCACACCCGCAGCCGCTTGCCGGACGCGCCCAGCAGCGCCGCACCCAGCGCCCGGCCGTGGCCGCGGCCACGGAGCCCGGGGCGTACGACCAGCTCGGCGGCCGGGGCCTCGATGGGGTCGGTATCCTCCAGCTGTCCGTAGCCGACGAGTTCACCGTCGACGGTGAGCAGGAAGTGCCGTACCCCCTCGCGGTGTCCGCCGCGCAACTGGAGCCGGCCCTGCTCGGAGACGGCCTGCACTCCGTCCGAGTCGGCGGCCTCCGCCAGCAGGGCGAGTACGTCCTCGGCCTGCTCGGGGGTGAGCGCGTCGAGGGTCTGGATCTGCCGGCCGGGCTCGCGGGCTACTGCGTCAGTCATGGGTCGAGGGTACGGCCGGGGCGCGGCGGGACGTGGTATGGCCCCCGACCCGGAGGTGGTACGGCCCCCCGACCTGGAGGTGGTACGGCCCCCGACCGGGACGTGGTATAGACCCGGCCGCGACAGCTGCCGCACCCGTAAAGGCAACCAGCTCGTAACCCGGCACCCCCTGTCGTGCTACGCGCGTTGACTCTAGGCTGCCGCTCGCAGTCTTCGTGAAACTTCCGACTTTCTTCACCACCCTCACGCTGAATTCACCAAGGGGATCCATGTCAGCGACACCTCACAAGAACCGCGCGGCACGGCGGGTGCTCGCCGCTGCCGCAGGTCTGGCCACCGTCGGCGCTCTGTTCGCCGCGATGCCGGCCACCGCGACCGAGCCCGGTCGTGGCTCGGATCACGGCAACAGCCATGGTCACGGCAACCACAAGCCGAAGACCGTTGACGTACAGCTGCTGTCCTTCAACGACCTGCACGGCAACCTGGAGGCGCCCGCGGGCTCCGCCGGGACCGTCACCGAGAAGCAGGCCGACGGTACGACCAAGGCGATCCCCGCCGGTGGTGTCGAGTACCTCGCGACCTCGCTGCGCAACGCCCGCAAGGGCAACGCGTACTCCATAACCGCGGCCGGCGGCGACATGGTGGGCGCCAGCCCGCTGCTGTCGGGCCTCTTCCACGACGAGCCCACCATCGAGGCGCTCAACAAGATCGACCTCGATGTGACGACCGTCGGCAACCACGAGTTCGACGAGGGCGCCGTCGAGCTGGCCCGTCTCCAGAACGGTGGCTGCCACCCGACGGAGGGCTGCTACGAGAAGGGGAAGAAGTTCAAGGGCGCCGACTTCCCGTATCTCGCGGCCAATGTGACGTCGGAGAAGACCGGCAAGCCGGTCCTCAAGCCGTACACGGTCTGGAAGAAGAACGGCGTCAAGGTCGGCTTCATCGGAGTGACCCTGGAGGGCACGCCGAACATCGTGACCGCCGAGGGCGTCAAGGGACTCAAGTTCCACGACGAGATCGAGACGGTCAACAAGTACGCCAAGGAACTGGAGCGGCAGGGCGTCAAGTCGATCGTCGCGCTGATCCACGAGGGCGGGGCGCCCGCGTCCACCGCGTACAACTACGACTGCGACAGCCCCGGCGCCGGTGACGGCATCTCCGGGCCGATCGTCGACATCGCCAAGGGCATCTCGCCGAGCGTCGACGCGCTGGTGACGGGCCACACGCACCAGGCGTACGCGTGCACGATCCCGGACCCGTCCGGCAACCCGCGGCTGGTCACGTCCGCCTCCTCGTTCGGCAAGCTCTACACGGACACCACGCTCACCTACGACCTCCGTACGAACGACATCGTGCGGACGAGCGTGAAGTCGGCCAACCACATCGTCAGCCGTGACCAGGCCAAGGCCAAGGACATGACCGACCTGATCACGCGCTGGAACAAGCTGGCCGCGCCGATCGCCAACGCCCCGCAGGGCTTTATCTCCGCGGACATCAACGGCCGCGGTGCGACGACCCCGGAGTCGCCGCTCGGTGACGTGATCGCGGACGCGCAGCTCGCGGGCATGGCGCCGGCGGACAAGGGCGGCGCGCAGATCGCCTTCATGAACCCGGGCGGGATCAGGGCGGACCTGGTCCACAAGGCGTCGGGCAGTGAGGGCGACGGCGTCGTGACGTACGGCGAGGCCTTCACGGTGCAGCCGTTCACCAACATGATGAACGCGGTGGACCTGACCGGCGCCCAGCTGATCACGGCGCTCCAGCAGCAGGTCAGCGGCTCGAACGAGGCGTCTCCGAAGATCCTTCAGGTCTCGAAGGGCTTCACCTACACCCTGGACATGACGAAGACGGGCGCGGCCCGGGTCATCACGGACTCGGTGAAGCTGAACGGCGAGGCGATCGACCCGGCGAAGACGTACCGCGTCGCGATGAACGAGTTCCTCGGCGGCGGCGGCGACGGCTTCGCGGTGCTGGGCCAGGGCAAGAACAAGCTGGTCGGCCCGTCGGACCTGGACCTCTTCAACGCCTACCTGGCGGCGAACTCCACGGCGCAGGCGCCGCTGGCACCGCCGGCGGCGGACAGGATCACGATCCTGAAGTAGCGGTAGCGGACGTCGCGCAACACCGAGGGGCGGTGGGCCATGGTGCTCACCGCCCTTCGGCGTGCCGGGCGAGCGCGGGGGTGACCGGACGCGCTCGCTCCCCAGCGCGGTGTTATAGGTGGCGTATGCCGCTTTTAGATGCTGCTTTGTGTGTGTGGGGGGCGGCCCGGGGGAGGGGCCCCGGGGAAGCACCCATGTGCGGAGGGTCCATTCCCGGCCTCGGGTCGTGGGTGGGGGCGCGGGAGTGGAGTGGGGCGGCCCGGCACCGGCTCAGCGAGCTGATGCGAGTGGGTAGCTGGGGCTCATGCCCCGCTGGTGACGGTCCATTGACGGGTGCACCTGTCGACTGGGGCGGACGGACCTGCAACAACCCCCTATGTCCCAGTTTGGCGGGCCATTCCGAGGTCCTCAGGCAGGTGATGCGTCCTGAGTTCGGTTAAGTCGTCCCCACGACACATCACCTCCTCCGACCGGCCCAATCAGCGCCTTATGAGTCACAGCCACCCCACCACCCACACACCCCCACCAGCGGGGCATGAATCCCGACCGTCCACGGGGGTCAGTCGCTTTGCCGGGGCCGGGCCGCCCCACTCCACTGCTGCGCAGCCCCGCAGGGCCCACCGGGCTGGAAGCCGGGACCCGACCCCCGGAACAGAGGTGCTTTCCCGGGGACCCCTCCCCCCGGGCCGCCCCCCTTCAAAGCTGCACTTGCGGTGGAGGGTTGGGTGTCAAGGGTGGGCGTAGCCCATCGGCTTGCCGACGCGACGAAGGAGCGCCCTTGACGCCCGACCCGGAACCGCGAAACTGAAACCTAGGGGCGGCCCCCACCTGCCATCGAACTCTCCGGGTGAGCCCGACTACCCCTCGGTCGTGTCCCCCGCCCCCCTCAACTCCAGTCGAACGTCAGCAGCGCCAGCCGCTCAACAGGCTCGAAGAACAGCAGAATCCAGTCGGCGCCGCCGCGCCGGTAGTGCCAGCCCGGCACCGCCGCCACGAAGCGGAACGGGTTCCCGGTCGGGCTCACCGGCCATCCGCCGTCCTCGTCGAACTCAAGACGGAACAGGTCGGGGTCGGCCCAGTTGCCCTGGTCCGCGTGGCCGCCGAGCTGGTCGAGCAGCGCCACCTCGTCGGTCGCTCCGTACACCGGAGCGCCGTCGTCGTCGCGCATGAACAGCCGACCGTCGCGCCGGAACGCGTCCCGGTGCGTCCGGTAGCTGCGCTCCTGGCTCTCGCAGTGTTCGTCCAGCGCGGCGCGGAACCCCGGCCAGGGCTCCGGTACCTCCTCGGGGGTGGTCGCCCGCGCGAAGTACCGTACGTCGCCGAGCAACCGGTACCGGTCGCCCTCCAGCGCGAAACCGAGCCAGTTGGGCGTCTGGAGCGCGGAGTGGAAGTCCCGGGTGTGGTCGCCGAGATAGCCCTCCGCCGGTTCCAGCGGGCTGACCAGATGGATCCACCCGTGCCAGGCCGGGTCGACGTGCGCCAGATCGATCGAGATCAAGGGGTGCAGATGCCGGGCCAGATCGATCTGTTCGGCGACGAACACGTCGGCCGGCTCGGGGTAGACCCGCAGGCCCGTCCCGGCAGTGGTGACATCCTCCCGCATCCGGCGGGCTCCTCCTTCGCCCGCCCCGGTGAGTGCCTCTTCCTCGGACATTGACGCCCCTCCTGCGACCACCGATCAAATGATGATCAACCTTAGCCGTCCACCCATGCACTGTTCCTTGCGTGTCGTGTACCGGTCATAATCCGAGGGCTGACCCCCCACTTTTGACGGAGGCACCCTCGTATGAGCCCGCGTATGAACCCCCATATCGGTACAGGTATCGGTACGCATGTCGGTACGCGAATCGGCACGCGCCGGGGCTTCTTGGCCGGCGCGTTCGCTGTTTCCGCCGCCGCCCTGATCGGCGCGGCCCCGGCCGTGGCCGCGCCGCGGCGCGCGCTCGCCACATACGACTGGATGGGCGGCTTCGCCGACTCCACCCCCGTACAGCGGCTGACCATCCCCGGCACCCACAACTCAGGCGCGCGCTCCGGCGGCCTCTGGGTGGCCTGCCAGGACACCACCATCGCCCAGCAGTTGACCAGCGGCGTCCGGTTCCTCGACGTCCGCTGCCGGGCGTTCGAGAACGCGTTCACGATCCACCACGCCGCGTTCTACCAGAACCTGAACTTCGACGATGTCCTGAACGCCTGCCGGGACTTCCTCCGGGCCAACCCCTCCGAGACCGTCCTGATGCGCGTCAAGCAGGAGTACTCGGGGGAGAGCGACGCGGAGTTCCGGCGGATCTTCGACACCTACCTCGACGGCAAGGGCTGGCGCTCCCTCTTCCGGCTCGACGGCAACCTCCCGACGCTTGGCGAGGCGCGCGGACGGGTCGTCCTGCTCGCGGACAACGGTGGACTGCCCGGGGTGCGGTACGGGGACGCCGGCCTCTTCGACATCCAGGACGACTACCAGGCGGAGCCCGGCGCCAAGTACCCCAAGATCGAGGCGCACTTCCGCAAGGCGGCTCAGCAGCCCGGGAAGATGTTCATCAACTACGTCAGCACGGCGGCCCTGCTGCCGCCCCGCTGGAACTCCGACCGGCTGAACCCGCAGGTCCACACCTTCCTCGACGGAGCCGAGGCGAGCGGCTGGCGCGGGCTCGGGATCGTACCGCTGGACTTCCCCGCCACCCGGCCCGGACTGGTCGAGTCGCTCATCCGCCACAACGGCTGACGGAGAACAGCGCAGGGAGCAAGCAAGCGCAGACAGCCAGCGCAGGCAGCAAGCGCAGAGCAGCGCAGGACCACGCGAGGCCCCCGGAACCGGAACCGGCCGCTCAGAGATCCGAGCCGATTCCGGGGGCCCCCGGCGGAGGTGTCGGCGGCGGTGTCGGCGCTCCCGGAATCAGGATCGACGCCACCGTCCCGCCCCCCGCCGCCTGCCGCAGCGCGATCTCGCCGCCCGTCTGCTGGACCGTACGCGCCACGATCGACAGCCCCAGACCGGAGCCCGGCAGCGCGCGGGCCGACGGCGAGCGCCAGAACCGTTCGAAGACATGCGGCAGTTCGTCTGCCGGGATTCCCGGGCCGTGGTCCCGTACGGTCAGCTCGCCGTTCGCGCTCAGCGACACCTCCACCGAACCGCCGGACGGGCTGAACTTCACCGCGTTGTCGAGGACGTTGATCAGCGCCCGTTCGAGGGCGGCCGGTTCGGCCCGTACGTACCAGGGGCTGAGCTCGGCGCTGATGATCAGATCGGGCCCGCGCAGCCGTGCCCGCTCCAGCGCGCTCTCCACGATGTCGTGCAACGCGACGACCTGGAGCGGACCGGGGTCCGCGGCGTCCGGGCGCGACAGCTCCTGGAGATCACCGATGAGCGCGGCCAGCTCGGTCATCTGCGCCTTGACGGACGCCATGAGCGCCTTGCGGTCGTCGGGCGGGATAGCCCGGCCCGTCTCCTCGCTGCGGGCGAGCAGCTCGATATTCGTACGGAGCGAGGTGAGCGGCGTCCGCAGCTCGTGCCCGGCGTCCGCGATCAGCTGCGACTGCCGGTCCCGGGAGGACGCGAGGGCGGCGGTCATGGAGTTGAAGGAGCGGGACAGCCGGGCGATCTCGTCCTCGCCCTCGACGGGGATACGGATGGCGAGATCCTCGGTCCGCGCCACATGCTCGACGGCCCGGGTCAGCCCGTCGACGGGCCGCAGCCCGGACCTGGCGACCCAGAGCCCGGCCGCGCCCGCGCCGATCACGCCGACGCCGGCGACGGCGGTGAGCAGCAGGGCCAGCCGGTTCAGCGAGGCGTCGATCTCGGCGAGGGGACGCGACACGGTCACGGCGACCTGGGTGCCGGGCCGGTAGAGGGTGGCCCTCGTGAAGACGCGGACTTTGGCCCCGCTGTCGGTGACGCTGTTGTGGAGCGAGTCACGCAGGGTGCCGGTGGCGACCGCCACATCCTGCGGCTGGACCTTCACAGGCTCCGAGTACGAGGCCACACAGCGAGTGCCGTCGCTCAGGACCACCTGGACATAGGCGAAGCCGGTCCCGTTCCCGGGGCTGGTCGGGGCGCCGCAGTTGTTGAGCGCGTCCTGCACCGCGGGCTGTTCGGCTCTGGTGTTCCTGAGCGAGTTGTCCAGCTCGCTCTCCAGCTGCGTGCGCGTCAGCAGCCAGCAGGCCACCGCCGCGATCGCGACCGCCACCGCGACCGCCGTGGCGACCAGAAGCGCGAGGCGGGAGCGGAGCGGCAGCGTACGGAGCCGGTGGAGCGGGCCCGTCGGACCGGTCACGCGGGTCCGCCCGTCCCGGCGCCCGCGCCCGTCCCGCCGCTCCCCGCGTCGGCGCGCAGCGCGTACCCCACGCCCCGCACCGTGTGGACCAGCCGGGGTTCACCGCCGCTCTCCGTCTTCCGGCGCAGATACATCACGTACACATCGAGGGAGTTGGAGCTCGGCTCGAAGTCGAAGCCCCATACCGCCTTGAGGATCTGCTCCCGGGTCAGCACCTGCCTCGGGTGCGAGAGGAACATCTCCAGCAGGGTGAACTCGGTACGGGTCAGCTCCACCCGCCGGGTTCCGCGCGTCACTTCGCGCGTCGTCAGATCCATCCGCAGATCGGCGAAGGCCAGCACATCGTCATCGGGCTGATCGCCGGCCGAGGTCGCGGCGTACGAGCTGCGTCGCAGCAGGGCGCGGATCCGGGCGAACAGTTCGTCCAGCTCGAAGGGTTTGACCAGGTAGTCGTCGGCGCCCGCGTCCAGGCCCGTGACCCGGTCACCGACCGTGTCGCGGGCCGTCAGCATCAGGATCGGCACCTTCGAGCCGCTGCCCCGGAGCCTGCGGGCCGCCGTCAGGCCGTCCATCCGCGGCATCTGGATATCGAGGACGATCAGATCCGGACCGTAGGCCGCGGCCTTGCCGAGCGCGTCGACGCCGTCGACGGCGACCTCGGTCCCGTATCCGTCGAAGGCGAGGCTCCGCTGGAGGGCCTCGCGTACGGCGGGCTCGTCGTCGACGATCAGGATCCGCTGGGGATCGCCTTCGGCGGGACTCATGTCGCTACTACCTCGTCAGTCGGCTCGGTGGTGGAACGGTGGAACGGTGGAACGGTCGGACAGAGGTCAACGGTCGCACGACCCGGCGCGGCCCGTGCTAACAGCGTCGCACGCCCGCCCGCCCCACGGCGGCTCGCGCCCGGTGGTTTGTACCGCGCCCCCGGGGATCAGCTGGTGCCGCCGGAGCGCAGCGCCGAGAGGTCCGACTTGACGGTGTTGACCGGGATGGCGAAGCCCAGACCCACGCTGCCGGCGCCGGAGCTGCCGGACGCGGACGACGAACTCGGCGCGTACATCGCGGAGTTGATGCCGATGATCTCGCCGTTCATATTGATCAGCGCGCCACCCGAGTTGCCCGGGTTGAGCGAGGCGTCCGTCTGGAGCGCCTTGTACGTGGTCTTCGAGGAGCCGGTGTCGCCGTTGAACTGCTGCCCGCCGAACTCGAACGGCCAGTTGCCCCCGCCCCGCTGCGGCAGCTGCTGACCCTGGTCCTCGTCCTTGGCCACGGTGACATCGCGGTTGAGCGCCGAGATGATGCCGCTGGTGACGGTGCCGGTCAGACCCTCGGGGGAGCCGATCGCCACGACCTGGTCGCCGACCTTCACCTGGTCGGAGTTGCCGAGCGTGGCCGTCTTGAGACCGCTCGCGCCCTCCAGCTTGATCAGCGCGAGATCCTTGTCCGCGTCGGTGCCCACGACCTGGGCGGTATAGGTCTTCCCCGTGCTGAGCTGCACCTTTATCGAGGAGGCACCGGAGATCACATGGTTGTTCGTGACGATCTCGCCGTCGGACGTGATGATCACGCCTGAGCCGGTGGACTCACCGCTCGTGGAGGTCGCGTTGATCTCGACGATGGCGGGGGCCACGGCCTGGGCGACCCCGGCCACCGTGCCCGCGCTGCTCTGCGACACGGTGGTCCCGCTGACCGACGTACCGGCACTGTCGGTGCCGCCGCCGGTGTAATTCCCGACCAGGGCCGCCGTACCACCCCCGACGACCGCGGCGGCGATCGCCACGGCGGCGAGCAGCGCCACCGGACGCCTGGCGCGCCGGTGCGGGGTGGCGGTGCCGCCGACGGGAACGGCGGGCCCGTACGAGGGCGGCGGCGGGTACGCCGAGCCCTGGAACCCCTGCCCCTGGAACCCCTGGGTGGGGTGCTGCTGTTCGCTGCCTTCGTCGCCGCTGCCGCGGTAGTAGTCCGTCATGGCTACGACTGTCGGGCGCGTACATGAGAACGGACTGAGGAGGCCCTGAGAAGGGCAACAAAACCGCGTATGCCCCATATAAAGAAGGCGCGCCACCCGAGCCGAGGCGGCTACTTCCCGTGTTCCACGGCGCCGGCCACCGATTCAGCCGGAACTGATCCGGGCCCACACCATCTTGCCGACACCGACGCGATCGGCCACGCCCCACTCATCAGCCAGCGCGTCCACGATCACGAGCCCGCGCCCGTCACATGCGTCCACGTTTCCCGTCCGTCGGGCCGGATGGACGGGGCACGCGTCATGGACCTCGATACGCAGACCGTGGGGAGCCGGGAGATGAACCGGGAGATATCGCGTCTCGATCTCGCGCCCTGGCGATACGCGCGCGTGACGCACCGCGTTCGTCAAAAGCTCTGACAGCACCAGAAGTGCCGCATCCTCCAACGCCGACAGTCCCCACGTCGTCAGCGCCTTACGCAACTCCATTCGCGCCGGCCCGACACAGCTCGGATGGCGATTCCGCCGCAGCACCACCGCGTCGTTGTTCTGATCCTGGAGGTGCCTCATCCGGAGACCTCTGTCAATGGGGTCTGCCCCGCTCCAACGAAGCGGGGGCTCGTCGAGGGCGATAAGCCCGGCAAGAGAAGGTCGAATGGATGAACGGAAAACGCACTCATTGTCCACGTTCCTTCAAAGCGCGCGGACGAAGACGCAGTGCGTCGCCGTCTCGTGCTGAGCTGTACGATCCCCAGGAACATACTGCTATTCGCGAAAGGCGGCAAGGTTGGCGGGGGCTGTGAGTGGCGAGTGCTCACTTACCGTGTAGAGCAGCAAGGTCGAAGTCGTGTCAGCAGCACAGGAGGACGTCATGAGCGCCGGCGAATGGGTCCGCACCTCGATGCCGTATCTGACACCACCCGGTAAGGGGCAACCCGACGCGTGGGGCGCGGAGTTGGCGGCGCGGGGGCGGCCGGGTGGTCAGCGGATCGTCGGTGCGGGCGAGGTGGAGGCGTTGGACGAGGTGGCCGGATTGCTCGGCGTCGCCGTAGGGGAGTTGGTCGTCGTGCGGAGGCGGGTGATGTTCCTGGAGGACCTGCCCTGCGAGCTGACTGACACGTACTACCCCGCTTCCGTCGCACGCGGCACGCGTCTCGCCGGGACAGCGAAGATCCCCGGCGGAGCCGTCGCTCTCCTCGCCGAGCTGGGGTACGTCGGCGTACGCGTCCAGGAGGACGTGACCGCCCGGATGCCCACGGAGGAAGAGCGCGAAGTACTACGCATCGAGCCGGGCGAGCCGGTGCTGTGCCTGGCCCGGGTCACTCTCGACAGGGAGGACCGGCCCATCCAGCTAGACAAGATGACCCTGCCCGCACACCGGCAGCGCCTGCGTTACGAGATGAGGATCGGATGACGACCACGCCCCGGCCCGGAGAGGACGCGGAAGAGGGTGCGTACGACCGCCGGCCGCTCCATGAGCGGATCGCCGCCGATCTGCGCGACGAGATCATGACCGGGGATCTCGCCCCCGGCACCAGCCTGCCGTCCACCGTGCGGCTCAAGGAGCGGTTCGGCGCCTCGAACGCCACGGTGCAGAAGGCGCTGGGACTCCTCAAGGACGAGCGACTGGTCGTTGGCCGGGCGGGCGCCGCCGTGACCGTAAGGGAACACCGGCAGCTGACCGTGCGCCCCGCCTCGTCCATGGCCCCGGCCGATGCCGGTGAACCGTATCGCTGGCTCGCCGAGACCGCGAAGCGAGGTGGAAAGGCCCGGAGCAAGCTCCTCGCCGTCGCCGAGATCACTCCGCCCGCGGATGTCTCGGCAGCCCTGCGCCTGCCCGACGGCGGTACGGCGCTCCTCCGCCACCAGGTGCTCACACTCGACGACGAACCGGTGGAACTGGTCCACGCCTACTACCCCTTGGAAATCGCCCGAGGCACCGCGCTGATGGAGCACCGTCGGATCAAGGGCGGAACGCCCACCCTCCTGGCCGGTCTGGGCTACGTGCCCCGGCTCAGCGTCGACCACGTCTCCGCCCGCATACCTACGCGTGAGCAGTACGAAGCACTCCGGTTGCCCGGCGATCTGCCCGTGCTGCGGACCCTGCGCGTGGTGTACGCCGACAACGAGCAGCCCATCGAGGCCACGGTGATGGCCAAGGCGGGGCACCTGTACGAGCTGCGGTACGAGTTCACGCCCGAGTGACCGTCCGCCCGGCGACCGGCCGGGCCCGCGAAGATCGGCCGGGCCCGCGAAGATCGGCCGGACAGGACCTACGCGCAGCCGCAGGAGCGGCGCACGATCAGGGCCGACGGGAACTGCTTCACCCGTTCCCGTCGCGACCCCGCCACCCGCAGACCGTCGTCCAGTACGAGATCCACCGCCGCCCGCGCCATCGCCGGCCGGTCGGAGGAGATCGTCGTCAGCGGCGGGTCCGTGAGTCCGGCTTCCTTGACGTCGTCGAAGCCCGCCACGGCCAGTTCGCCGGGGACGTCGATCCGCAGTTCGCGGGCGGCCCGC
The DNA here is from genome assembly GCF_040681655.1 of Streptomyces sp. NPDC051662. Taxonomy (NCBI): domain Bacteria; kingdom Bacillati; phylum Actinomycetota; class Actinomycetes; order Kitasatosporales; family Streptomycetaceae; genus Streptomyces; species Streptomyces sp. NPDC051662. Next base: position 229,709 of record NZ_JBFAZD010000012.1, on the reverse strand, counting down.
AGTACACCGATCGCCTGGTCGTCGGTGGAGCAGAAGATCGCCGGCGGCCGGTCCGGGCCCGAGAGCAGTTCCAGCGCGACCTTGTACGCGTCGTACCGGTTGTAGAGCGCCCGGAAGAGGCGCCCCTCCACCGGCCGCCCGGCCTCCAGCATCGCCCGGCGCCAGCCCTCGACGTGGTCGGTCACCGGGTCGCCGATGACCGGGGTGGACTCGACCCCGCCGAGGCAGGCCACGTACGGATGGCCGTGCTCCAGCAGATGACGGGTGGCGAGCTGGGCGCCGCCGATGTCGTCCGTGACGACGGCCACGTCGTCGATGCCCTCGGGCCGCTCGTGCAGCAGCACGACCCGGGCGTCCCAGGCCTCTATCTCGGCCGCCGCGCGCTCGCTCGGGCCCTGGCTGACCAGGATCAGCCCCGACACCCGCATGCCCAGGAAGGCCCGCAGATAGTGGACTTCGCGCTCATTGCGGTAGTCGGAGTTGCCGACGAGCACCATCTTCCCGCGCTCGGCCGCGGCCTGTTCGACCGCGTGCGCCATCTCCGCGAAGAAGGGCTGTCTCGCGTCCGGCACGACGACCCCTATGAGGTCGGTCCGCCGCGAGGCCATCGCCTGGGCGACCCGGTCGGGCCGGTAGCCCAGCTCCTTGATCGCGGCGACCACCCGCTCGCGCGTGGCCGGAGCGACCGGCCTCGGTCCGTTGTTGATGACATAGCTGACGACAGCGGTGGACGTACCCGCCAGTCGTGCCACATCGTCCCGCGTCACCTTGGCCACGCGCGGAGTCTACGCGTGGTGACCTACCGCTTGGCAGGTCGCACGGCACTTTCTTGTGTCGCGTCCAGTCCGGCGGCCACGTCGTCGTCCCCGGGGTCCTCGGCCTTCTCGTGCCGGGGCTCGGGGTGAGACCCGTTGGAGGAGGCGTTGTGCGAGCCGTTGTGGGACGGTCGCGCGGTGGCGTTCGCCCGCGTTCCCTCGGTCGTCCGCTCGGTCTTCTCCGAGCCGCGGTCGCCCTTGTCCGGGGTGACGAAGCGGTAGCCGACGTTTCGGACGGTCCCGATGAGCGACTCGTGCTCGGGGCCGAGCTTCGCGCGCAGCCGCCGTACGTGGACGTCGACCGTCCGCGTACCGCCGAAGTAGTCGTAGCCCCAGACCTCTTGGAGCAACTGGGCCCGGGTGAAGACCCGGCCGGGGTGCTGCGCGAGGTACTTGAGCAGCTCGAACTCCTTGAACGTCAGGTCAAGGACCCGACCCTTGAGCTTCGCGCTGTAGGTCGCCTCGTCGACCGACAGATCACCGTTGCGGATCTCCATCGGGGAGTCGTCGGTCGAGATCTGCTGCCGGCCCATCGCGAGCCGCAGCCGGGCCTCGACCTCGGCCGGACCCGCCGTGTCGAGCAGTACGTCGTCGATGCCCCAGTCCGCGGTGACGGCGGCGAGACCGCCTTCCGTCACGACGAGGATCAGCGGGCAGCCCGGTCCGGTGGACCGGAGCAGCTGGCAGAGCGACCGCACCTGCGGAAGGTCGCGTCGGCCGTCGATCAGAATGACGTCGGCACCGGGGGTGTCGACAAGAGCGGGCCCCTCGGCGGGGGCCACCCGCACATTGTGGAGCAGCAGTCCAAGAGCCGGCAGCACCTCCGTCGAGGGCTGGAGCGCGTTGGTCAGAAGCAGCAGAGAACTCATCGCCGCCCACCTGCCTCGGCCGGACTGTTGTCATACACGGTTCGCTTGCCCATTACGTCGGTTCCTCCTCGGTCCCTGCGAGGACGTATGCGGCACTGCTTGTCCTGCGTGGTGCCGGTCGCGGCTCCCTCGCCCTGAGGCCCGCGGCCGTATGTCCGTGTCTTCCGTCTGTGTCATCTGTCTGTAACAACGGACGGGAAACACAAAAGGACCCGGGGGCTACATTGCCCGGATCCTCTTCGCAGCAGAATAACCCACATGTGCTCGGTGCCAGAGGGTCAATCCCGCAGATCACCAGATTCCCCGTGTGCCCGGAGCACCCGGCGCACGGTTCTCAGGACCGTGGACGGGGTCCCCATCGAGGCGGTGTACGAGCCGTGTACGGCGGGTTTCGGGCCGGATTTCCGGGCGGGCGGCGGGACCGCGATCGTGCTCGCACACGGGTTCACCGGGTCAGTGGACAGGCCGGCCGTACGACGGGCGGCTCGGGTGTTCGCGCAGCGTGCGGCCGTGGTCACCTTCTCCTTCCGCGGACACGGCCGCTCGGGCGGGCGCTCCACGGTCGGCGACCGCGAGATCCTCGATCTGGCGGCGGCCGTGGAATGGGCCCGCGCGCTGGGCCATTCGCGTGTCGTGACCGTCGGCTTCTCCATGGGCGGGTCCGTGGTGCTGCGCCATGCCGCGTCGCACAGGGGGCGCACAGGTGCGCGGACCGACGCCGTGGCCGCCGTGAGCGCCCCCGCGCGCTGGTACTACCGGGGGACGGCCCCGATGCGGCGCCTGCACTGGGTGGTGACGCGACCCCTGGGCCGGCTCGTCGGCCGCTACGGACTGCGTACCCGTATCCATCACCGGGACTGGGACCCGGTGCCGCTCTCCCCGGTCGAGTCCGTCCCGCTGATCGCGCCGGTCCCGCTGCTCGTCGTACACGGCGACCGCGACCCGTACTTCCCGCTCGACCACCCCCGCGCGCTGGCCGGGGCGGCTGCTCCGGGCGCCGCCGAGCTGTGGCTCGAACCGGGCATGGGCCACGCCGAGAACGCGGCCGACGACGCGCTGCTCGACCGTCTCGGGGAGTGGCTGACGGACGCGCGAGGGCCGTCGGCCATCATGGGAGCCGACGAAAGGAGCGCCGCCATGGCATCGGGCACGATCCGCTACTGGGCCGCGGCCAAGGCCGCCGCGGGCACGGCGGAGGAGCCGTACGCGGCGGACACCCTGGCCGACGCGCTGGCCGCCGCGCGGGTGAGACACCCGGGCGAGCTGGTCCGCGTACTCCAGAGGTGTTCCTTCGTCGTCGACGGTGACCCTGTGGGGACCCGTGGACATGAGACCGTACGGCTTGCCGAGGGCGGCACGGTCGAGGTGCTCCCGCCGTTCGCAGGAGGGTGAATCCCAGCACATGAGCGACGACGATCAGCAGTATCGATACGGCCAGGGTCAGGGCCAGGGGTATGGCCAGGGTCAGGGGTACGGGCAGGGCCAGTACGGAGACCAGGGACAGGGCCAGGGCCAGGGCCAGGTGCAGTACGACCAGTACGGCCGCCCGCAGCAGCCGTCCTACGGTGCGTACGACGCGAACGGCGCGTACCAGGCCCAGGCCCAGGACCCGGGTGCCTCCCAGGGCTGGGCCGAGCCCCAGTACCCGCCGCAGGCCCACCAGGAGCCCGCGACGCAGACGTGGCAGGGCCAGACCTGGGACACCCAGTACCAGCCGCACGTCCAGCCCCAGGGCCAGCAGCCGCAGGGCCGGCAGTCGCAGGGCCAGGCTCACGCGTACCGGCCTCAGCCTCAGCAGGCCGCCGCCGACACCGCGTATCTGCCGCCGCAGGGCGCACAGGCCGCCTACCCGCTGCCTCCGGAGGTCCCCTCGGGGATGCCGTCGGAGGTGCCGTCGCCTGCCTCGGCGCCGTACGCGCCCCAGGCCCAGGCCCAGGCTCAGGCCCCGGCCGTCGCGGCTCCCTTCGCCGCCGCACCCGGCGCCACACCTCCCGGCGCCACACCTCCCGGTTCCGCCGACGGCTACAGCGCGCCCACCACCATGGGCAACGCCCGGATCACCGACGCCCAGCGCGCCCGCGCCGAGGGCCGCTCGCCGATCATCCCGCCGGGCATCCAGCCCGCCGGGCTGACCGCCCTGCTCGGCCTGCTGCTGGCGGGCGGCGCGGCCATCGGGACGTACGCGCTGCTCGTCCCGCTCGTCCTGCTCCAGGCCGTCACGGCGGCCGGCTGGTTCCGGCTGAACGGCATGTGGCCGGCCAGGCAGGGCATCGCGCTCGCCTTCCTGGGCGGGATCACCGCGGACATCGCCCTGCTCGCGGCGGGCCGGGAGAACGCTCCCGCCGCGATCATCGGCACCCTCGGGGTGTGGGTGCTGCTCGTCGTCGTCCTGCAACTGCGCAGCCGCGCGGGTGCCGACGAGCGGATGACGGGCCTGATGGCCACCGTCGCCTCGGCGGCGCTCACCATCCTCGCCACCGGCCAGCTCGCGGCCGTGCCGGACGCGGTGGTCGTCGGCGGGCTGGCGGTCGCGGCGGCGGCCGTGGCCCGCGCCCTCCCGCTGCCGGGCTTCGTCTCCGTCGTCGTGGCCCTGCTGGCCGGCGCGGGCGGCGGGATCGTGGCGGGTGGGATGACGGACCTGGGCGGCCAGGGCGCGCTGCTGGGGCTCGGCGCGGCGGTCTGCGCGCTGGTCGGGCTGCGCGCGGCGAGCTACGACTACCCGTCCCGCTTCGTGCATATGACCGCCGGGGTGGCGCTGCCGCTCACGGCCGCCGCCCCCGCCGTCTATCTGCTCGGCCGCATGCTGGTCTGACCCGGACCTGACAGGGGCTGACCCGTACGTGACGCAGGGCGCACGGCCGGCGGGGAACCGTACGCCCGCGCCGGACGTCGATCACTCCGACATCCGGCCAACCCGACTGGCGTTACGCTCACGGTCGTCAGGGGGCAGAAACGATCAAGGTGGGGGACACCGAACCATGCGCGCACTGCGGATACTGCTGATATTCGTCGTGATCTTCGGCGGGCTGTTCGTCGCCGCGGACCGGGCGGCGGTGTACTTCGCCGAGAGCGAGGTCGCCGACCGGGTCAGATCGAGCGCGGGACTGAGCTCCCAGCCCGATGTGTCCATCAAGGGCTTCCCCTTCCTGACCCAGGTCCTCGGCACCTCGCTGGACGAGGTGGAGATCAGCCTCGACGGCGTCAACGCCACGGCCGCCGGCCACGCGGTCCGGGTGACCCAGGTCAAGGGTGAGCTGAAGGACGTCAAGATCGACAGCAGCTTCTCGTCCGCCGTGGCCGGGCAGGCCAACGGCTCGGCGCGCATCTCGTACACGGACCTCGCCAAGTCGGCGCCGAAGGGCGCGACCGTCGGCTACGCCGGTGCCGAGCGGGCGGCGCAGGGGCAGGTCAAGGTCTCGGGGCCGCTGACGGAGGTGCTGGAAGGCGCGGGCATCACGATCCCGGACTCGGTCAAGGCCCTGCTGGGCAACCGGAGCGTCACGGCGTACAGCACGGTGACGCTGGACGGCGGTGACACGGTCCGGCTGAAGGCCGCGACCCTTCCCGAACTGCCGGTGCCCGGCATGGACGAGCAGGTGCGGGACGTGCTCGATTACGACCTGAAGATCGACGGACTGCCGTCGACCGTCAAGCTCGACAAGGTCACCGCGGCCGAGGACGGTCTGCACTTCTCCGGCGCCGGGTCGAACGTCTCCCTCACCGGCTGATCGCGCCCTCTCCCGCACCGGCCGACCGCGCCGGGTTCGCGCGGTCCGGAGGGCGGGTAACCGGATGCTGAGACGTCGGCGTCCGCTCCTCAGATGGCAGCGGGACACCGGCGGCGGGCCGGTGGACGGGCGCCGGACCGACCATACGATCGTCTCGCATTCCGGACGATCGAGTCTCAGGATGCGATCCCCCGGTGACATGTTCGCCGGGACGTCCCTACGATCGGACGTATGAAGCAACAGGCGGACTTCACAAAGCGGCGGGCAGTTGACCTGTGCCGCGTCGCCGCCATGCTCTGTCGCACCGTCTGAGCGGGACATTCGCGTCCCGTTTCCCCCGGGCCCTTCGAGATTCTCAGGGCCACCCCGCGTGCCGTACGCCGGCCGGGCCCGTGCCCGGAAGACGCGGCGGCAGCCGCGTCCCGCACCTCGCAGTACCCCGCCGCACTTCCCCAAGCTCTTGACGAGCAGGGGAGACCCCATCCCCGGAGGAGACAGCATGAGCCGCAGCGACGTCCTGGTAGACGCCGACTGGGTCGAGGCCCACATCGACGACCCGAAGGTGGTCATTGTCGAGGTCGACGAGGACACCTCGGCCTACGACAAGAACCACATCAAGAACGCTGTCAGGATCGACTGGAAGAAGGACCTCCAGGACCCGGTCCGCCGTGACTTCGTCGACCAGGAGGGCTTCGAGAAGCTTCTGTCGGCCAAGGGCATCGCCAACGACGACACCGTCATCCTCTACGGCGGCAACAACAACTGGTTCGCGTCCTACGCCTACTGGTACTTCAAGCTGTACGGGCACGACTCCGTCAAGCTCCTCGACGGCGGTCGCAAGAAGTGGGAGCTGGACTCCCGCGACCTGGTCGACGCCGTCCCGACGCGTGCCGCCACCACGTACAAGGCCAAGGCCCAGAACACCGCGATCCGCGCCTTCCGTGACGACGCGGTCGCCGCGATCGGCACGCAGAACCTGGTCGACGTGCGCTCGCCCGACGAGTTCAGCGGCAAGCTGCTCGCTCCGGCGCACCTCCCGCAGGAGCAGTCGCAGCGTCCGGGGCACATCCCGACCGCGCGCAACATCCCGTGGTCGAAGAACGCCAACGACGACGGCACCTTCAAGTCGGACGACGAGCTCAAGGAGCTCTACGCCGAGGAGCAGGTCGACCTGACGAAGGACACCGTCGCCTACTGCCGTATCGGCGAGCGCTCCGCGCTCACCTGGTTCGTGCTGCACGAGCTGCTCGGTGTCGAGAACGTCAAGAACTACGACGGCTCGTGGACCGAGTACGGCTCGCTCGTCGGTGTGCCGATCGAGCTCGGCGCCAACAAGTAATCACGCCCCGACCCGGAGGACTGAACAGTATGTGTGGAGCACAGGCCGGCGGCCCCGACGCTTCGACGATCAAGCCCGGTGAGACCACCATCCAGGGTTCCGTGACCCGCGACGGCGAGCCCGTCACCGGTTACGTACGCCTGCTGGACTCGACCGGAGAGTTCACCGCGGAGGTCCCGACCTCGGCGACCGGCCAGTTCCGCTTCTACGCGGCGGAGGGTACGTGGACGCTGCGCGCCCTCGTCCCGGGCGCCACGGCGGACCGTACGGTCGTCGCGCAGACCGGGGGCCTCTCCGAGGTCGCGATCGCGGTCTGAAGCTCTTCGCGATCGCGGTCTGACAGCTCTTCGCGATCCGAGCGCTTCTTCTCACGGCCGGAGGGCCGCACCCCTGAGGTGCGGCCCTCCGGCCTGTTCGGGCAGGGGCAGGCCGGGGCGGGCAGGGGCAGGCCGGGGCGGGCCGGGCCGGGAAATTCCGGACGTACACTGAAAATATGTACGCGCGACGCCGTCGTCGGTACTTTCTGCTCATGGGCGTCTGTCTGGTGCTCTTCGTCAGCGCCTGGACATTCGTGCGGGATATCTCGGTCCCCGCCGCCGTCGCCCTCACCCTTGTCGCGATGTTCATACCGCCCGCCGCCGCCATCGTGGGCAACACCAAGGACAAGACCGACCGCTGGTGGGACGATCCGCCGGACGGCGCTCCGTCCGAGTCCGAGAAGTGGCTGGACGAACTGGACCACAGGAAGGACCACGAGCGGCGGGAGCGGTACGGCGCGAGCCATGGCGACGAGCCCGGCGCGAGGCCGACCAGGAGACCGGACGGTCAGTAGACGAGCGCCTGCACGCCGTCCGCCATGATCTCGCTGACGAAGACCTGAGCCCCGGCGATCCGTACGCCGTCCAGCACATCCTTCTCCGTGATGTCCCGCCGTGCCGCGCACTGCGTGCACAGCGTGATCAGACCGGCGGCCTGGATCGACTCGATGAGCTCGGGCAGCGGCGCGGAGTGCGGCAGCTCGAACTGCGCCGCCCGCCCCGGCAGCGCGAACCACGCGGACTCACCCGTCAGCCACAGCGAGACCTCCACCCCACTGGCCACGGCGACGGCCGCCACGGTGAAGGCCTGGGAGCAGCGCTCGGGGGCGTCGGCCCCGGCGGTCACTTTGATCACGAGCTTCTTCGTGGAGTGCATACGCCGAACTGTAATCTCAGCCGCGAAAAGCCCGGATCCGCGGAGCCCGGCCCGGGCCCGGCCCGGGGGCTCCCGTACCGCCGCCGCTCTCCCCAGGGTCCCGGTGAAGGGTCGGAGTACCTCGCCGAGAGGGCCGGGCCCCCACCCATTAGGCTGGGGCCCGGCCCTTACCGCCCATACCGCTCATCCGAGGAGCACGCCGTGCTTGAGGCTTTCTTCACTTCCCTGCTGGTCCTCGTCTGCGTCGGCGTGCTCGCTTTCGCCGTTCTGGCCGTGAAGAAGCTGTACCAGGGTCAGCGCTGACATCCCGCGCCTGTCGCCGCACGCTGGTCACCCCGTCCTCACCCCTACAGATCGCCTGAGCTGCTCATGATCGAGATCCCGTCCGACCTGCATCCGGACCTTGTTCCCCTCGCCTTCCTCCTCGGCAACTGGGAGGGCGTCGGTGTCTTCGACTTCCCGGGAGACGAGAAGGCCAACTTCGGCCAGGAGGTCACCTTCAGCCACGACGGCCGGGACTTCGTCGAGTACGTCTCGCACACCTGGGCGCTCGACGACGAGGGCAAGAAGGTCAGGCCGATCGAGTCGGAGGCCGGGTACTGGCGGATCGACAAGGACCGCAAGGTCGAGGTCGTGATGGTCAGGGACCAGGGCGTCGTGGAGGTCTGGTACGGCGAGCTGGCCGACCAGAAGCCGCAGATCGACCTGGTGACCGACGCGGTGGCCCGTACGGCGGCCTCCGGGCCCTACAGCGGTGGGAAGCGGCTGTACGGCTATGTGAAGGGCGACCTGATGTGGGTGGGCGAGAAGTCCACCCCCGAGGTCCCGTTGCGCCCGTACATGTCGGCGCATCTGAAGAAGGTCGTGTCCCCGGACCAGGTCGAGGCATGGGCCAAGGACCTCGGCGACCTCCCGGACGACGGCATCGCCTTCTTCAAGTAAGACCCACGTCACCTCCGGGCAAGCCCCGAGCAAGCCCCGCGCAAGGACCCGCGCGAGACCCGCGCTCGACCTGTGCGCGTCCGGGAGGCTCTAGATCCTCTTCCTGGAAAGCCGCCCGCGCCGCCGCGCCTGCCTACACTGGGGGCGTGGTGAGCACCGACTGGAAGAGCGACCTGCGTGAGCGTGGGTACCGGCTGACCCCTCAGCGCCAGCTTGTCCTCGAAGCTGTCGACTCCCTGGAGCACGCGACACCCGACGACATCCTCTGCGAGGTGCGCAGGACCGCCTCCGGGGTGAACATCTCCACCGTCTACCGGACCCTGGAGCTGCTGGAGGAGCTGGGCCTCGTCTCGCACGCCCACCTCGGGCACGGCGCTCCCACGTACCACCTCGCCGACCGGCACCACCACATCCACCTGGTCTGCCGGGACTGCACCCATGTCATCGAGGCGGATATCGAGGTGGCCGCGGAGTTCACCGCCAAGCTGCGCGAGGACTTCGGGTTCACGACCGACATGAAGCACTTCGCGATCTTCGGCCGGTGCCAGAACTGCGCGGCCCGCGCCGCCAACGGCGAGTCGTAGGCTGAACACCATGAAGAGCCCTCTGCTGTCCCTGCCCGGAGCCGTCGCCGCCGAAGGACAGGACGAAGGTGTCGCCGCCCACTACGGTGATCTGTTCCGCGAACAACGCGCACTCGCCGATGGCACCGGCCTGGTGGATCTCTCGCACCGCGGAGTCATCACCGTCACCGGGGACGACCGGCTGAGCTGGCTGCATCTGCTGCTCACCCAGCACGTCAGCGAGCTGCCCGTCGGCCGGGCCACGGAAGCGCTGATCCTCTCCCCGCACGGCCATATCGAGCACGCGCTGTATCTGGTGGACGACGGCGCCACGGTCTGGGCGCATGTCGAGCCCGGCACGCGGGAAGCGCTGATCGGCTATCTGGAGTCGATGAAGTTCTTCTACCGGGTCGAGGTCGCGGACCGTACGGACGACATCGCGGTCGTCCACCTGCCGGCGGGCTCCATCGCCGAGGCGCCCGAGGGCGTCGCCGTACGGGAGACCTCATACGGCCGGGATCTCTTCCTGCCCCGTGCCGACCTGGAGTCGTACGCCGCCGCGCACGGCCCGGTCGCCGGGATCCTCGCGTACGAGGCGCTGCGGATCGAGGGGCACCGGCCGCGCCTCGGCTTCGAGACCGACCACCGGACCATCCCGCACGAGGTGGGACTGATCGGCACCGCGGTCCATCTCGACAAGGGCTGCTACCGGGGCCAGGAGACCGTGGCCCGCGTCCAGAACCTGGGGAAGCCGCCGCGTCGGCTGGTCTTCCTGCACCTGGACGGCAGCGATGTCCATCTGCCGGGTCACGGCACTCCGGTCCGGCTCGCCGCCGACGGCGCCGAGGGGCGTCAGCTGGGCTTCATCACCACCTCGGCCCGCCATCACGAGCTGGGGCCGATCGCGCTGGCCCTGATCAAGCGCAATGTGCCGCTGGACGCGCCACTGCTGGCGGGGGACACGGCGGCGGCGCAGGAGACGGTGGTCGAGGCGTAGGGCCCGTCGTTCGGATCTTGCCGGGCTCCCGTAGGCGTGTACGGGCCATGGGCCGTCTCCCGTAGGCGTGTACGGCCGCGGGCCGTCTCCCGTACCGCGCCTCACATGTCGAGCAGCACCGTGAACGGGCCGTGATTCGTGAGCGAGACGCGCATGTCCGCTCCGAACCGGCCCGTCTCCACCTTCGCGCCCAGCGCCCGCAGCTGTGCCACCACCTCGTCGACCAGCGGTTCGGCCACCGAGCCGGGGGCCGCCGCGTTCCAGGTGGGGCGGCGGCCCTTCCGGGCGTCCCCGTAGAGAGTGAACTGCGAGATCACGAGAAGCGGGGCGTTCACCTCTGAACAGGACTTCTCGCCCTCCAGCATCCGTATCGACCAGAGCTTGCGGGCCAGCCGTTCCGCCTGCTCCACCGTGTCCTCGTGGGTGACTCCCACCAGCACACACAAGCCCTCACCGATGATCTCGCCGACTGTTTCCGGCCCGGACTCCGTCTCGGCCACGACGCTCGCGCCGTCGACTCTCTGCACCACTGCTCGCATACGGATCAACCTATCGGGGGCCGAACGGGTGCAGAGTGCCCGCATACGCGGTCGTGGGAGTGGCACGATGCACGGAGGCGGTGCGTTCTGCGTACCTGTCGAGGGATGGGGGTTCCCAGCGGATAGGGGCAGGGGTCTCTCAGCGGAGCGAGGGGAAGTACGCGCGATGAGCACATCTGGCGCCGGGCAGGCGCCCGGTCCCGTACCGACGACCCGTACGACCACCGGGACAGGCAGCGGACCGGCCGTCGGTCCCGGCATGGACCACGGGCCGGGAGCGGCGGGCCCGGGAGCCGCGGGGCCGGGAGCGGCGGCCCAGGGGAGCGGGGGGCCCCGGCCGCCCGTGCAGCGGACCGGCGGTGAGGGCACGTTGCCCGCGCCCCGGCCGTACGACTTCGGCGTGCTGCGGCTGCCGGAACTGCGCGCGCTGCGCCGTGACTCGCAGCGGGACGAGGCCGATCTGAGCTATCTGCGGCGGCTGCTCCAGGGCAGGATCGACATCCTGCGGGCCGAGCTGGCCCGTCGTACCGCCCCCGAGATCCGGGTGGTCGACCGGCTGTCGGAGATCCTGACCGACTCTCCTTCCCGGCACCGCTCGTCCGCCCGCCATGTCACGCTCTCCACCCCCCGCAGCGAGGAGTACCGCCTGCTGGCCGCCGAGACGCTCGCCGAGGTGGAGCTGTCCGACCTGGCGGCCCGTACGGACGAGGAGCTGCATACGGCGATGGGGCGGCTGGTCCGCAACGAGCAGCAGCTCTCGCGCCGCCGCCATCAGTTGCAGCGGACGGCGGACGACTGCAGCGCGGAGATCGCCCGGAGGTACCGTGAGGGTGAAGCGCAGGTGGACGATCTGCTGACGTAGTGATTCCGTCTGACTCCGTGTTGATTCCGTGTTGATCCGTACCGTCCCAACTGCCCGCTGATCAGAGTGGATCCGTGCGGATCCGGGTGGGTCCGTGCGGATCCGCGCCGTACCGCGCGAGCGGGTGCCCCCAGTACCGGAAGGCCGATGATGTCCTCCAGCTCCCACGTCATATCGTCGGCCGTACCGCCGGTACTCGCCGAAGTCGTACGCTCCGGCTTCGTCGAGGGCAGTCACCGGGGAACGCTGGTGCTGCTGGCGGCGGACGGCACGGTCGAGCTGGAGCTCGGAGACCCCGAGGCCCCGGTCTTCCCCCGCTCCAGCAACAAGCCCATGCAGGCCGCGGCCGTGCTCCGGGCCGGGGTGGAGCTGTCCGGGGAGCGGCTGGCGCTGGCGGCGGCGAGCCACGCGGGCGAGGGGTTCCATCTCGCTCTCGTCCGTACGATGCTCGCCGAACACGGGCTGACGGCCGAGGATCTGCGGACGCCGCCCGATCTGCCGCTCGACCGGGTCGAGGCGGAGGCGTATCTCGCCGCCGGCGGGGTGCGGGAGCGGATCGTCATGAACTGTTCGGGCAAGCACACCGCGATGCTGGCGGCCTGCGCACACAACGGCTGGCCGACGGAGAGTTATCTGGACCCGGCGCATCCGGTGCAGAAGCTCGTCCGGATGGTGATCGAGGAGACGGCGGCCGAGCGGGTCCCCACGATCGGAACGGACGGCTGCGGCGCCCCGCTGATGGCGATCAGCCTCACCGGTCTCGCGCGTGCCTTCCGTCACTTCGTCCTCGCGGCGCCGGGGTCGGCCGAGCGGCGGGTGGCGGACGCGATGCGCGCCCACCCCGAGTACGTCGGGGGGACCCGCAGGTCCGACACCTGGCTGATGAGGGAGGTGCCGGGCACGCTCGCCAAGATGGGCGCGGAGGCGGTTCAGGCGGTGGCGCTGCCGGACGGCCGTGCGCTGGCCTTCAAGATCGACGACGGCGGGGGCCGGGCGCGGGGGCCTGTGCTGAAGCGGGCGCTCCAACTGCTGGGCGTGGAGGCCGAGGTGCTTGGCCGGATCGGGCGGGCGCCGCTGCTGGGCGGCGGTGTGGAGGTCGGGGCGGTGCGGGCGGCGTTCTGAGGGCGCGGGACTGTCGGGGGCTCTGGGATCGCCGGGGGCTCCGGGTTCGCCGGGGGGCTCTGGGACCTCTGGGACCGCCGGGGGCTCCGGGTTCGCCGGGACCTCTGGGGCTCTGAGACCTCCGGGAGCTCTGGGACCTCCGGGGCTGGTGAGCCGGCGGAAATCCGGATGCGGCGGGCCGCCGGGACCGCCTAGCGTGACGAGCATGAGCCCTGTCGACGTCCGTACGGTCACCGAAACCGAGTATCCCGACTGGCTGCGCGCCCTGGACACCGGGTTTCTGCGGGCGCCGGGCGCCTCGGACGAACAGGCGCCCGCGCGGACGGCGCACTTCCAACCGGACCGTACGCGCGGCGCGTTCGACGAGGGGCGCTGCGTCGCCACCTTCCGGTCCTTCGCACAGCAACTGACGGTCGTCGGCGGCGCCGTGCTCCCCGCGGACGCCGTCAGCAATGTGACCGTGTCGCCCACGCACCGTCGGCGCGGGCTGCTCAGCCGGATGATGGCCGCCGATCTGGCGGCGGCGAAGGAGCGCGGGGACGCCGTCGCCACGCTGGTCGCCGCCGAGTATCCGATCTACGGGCGGTACGGGTTCGGCCCCGCCGCCGGGATCACCGAGTGGGCGATCGATGTGGCACGTACGGGACTTGATCCGCGGTGGTCGGGGCCCGACGACGGCGGCAGGATCGATTTGATCGACCTCGCGGACGTACGGAAACTCGGCCCCGAACTGCATGAGCGCTTCCGGGCGCGCCAGCACGGCGCGATCGACCGTAACGAGCGCTGGTGGGGGGTCGACACCGGTCAGGCGCCGTCCGGCCTGCCCTGGACGGAGCCCTTCAACGCGGTGTACCGCTCGCCGGCCGGTGAGATCGAGGGCCTGATCACCTACGCCTCCGACGACAACTGGGGCGACGCCAAGCAGCCGCTGAACACCGCGTCGGTACGGAAACTGATCGCGCTGACCCCGGCGGCGGAGCGCGCGCTGTGGTACTTCGTCTGCTCGATCGACTGGATCACCACGGTCAGGACGGGGTACCGCGCCCAGGACGATCTGCTGCCCCGGTTCCTTCCCGACCCCCGCGCGGCACGGGTCGTGACACAGGCGGACTTCCTGTGGGTGCGGATCCTCGACACCGTTCGGGCCCTGGAGGCGCGTACGTACGCCGTGCCGGCCACGCTGACGCTGGAGATCCACGACAAGGCCGGTCTGGCGGGCGGGCGGTTCCGGCTGGAGGGGACGCCGGAGGGCGGGGTCTGCGCGCCGACCACGAAGTCACCGGACATCGCGCTGGACGTACGGGAGCTGGGCGCTCTGTATCTGGGGGACGAGTCGGCGGTGCGGCTCGCGACGCTCGGTCTGCTGACCGAGGAGCGGCCGGGGGCGGCGGCGGTCGCGGAGACGCTGTTCCGTACGGCACGGCGGCCTTGGTGCCCGGACATCTTCTGACGGCGGGAGCCGCGTCCGGGGCGTCCGGGGCGGCCCGGGCGCCGTCGTATCGGCAGGTGGTGGCCGCGTACCGGAACTGGTTCCGTACGGCCCCGCCGCCCGAGGTGCTCACGCCGTCCGGGCCCTGAACAGCACCCCCGACAGTCCGAGCGCGAGCGCCAGGAGCCCGCCGCACCACGCCAGCGCCACCCACGGCGCCGAACCGACCGGCAGCCCGAGCAGCAGTCCGCGCAGGGACTCGATGACCGAGGTGACCGGCTGGTGGTCGGCGAAGCCGTGGAGCCAGTCCGGCATGGTGTCGATCGGGACGAAGGCACTGCTCGGGTAGGGCAGGAACATCATGAAGAACGTGAACCCGCCCGCCGCCTCGGGGGACTTGGCGAGCAGACCGATCGCCGCCGAGAGCCAGGAGATGGCCACGATGAAGGCGAACAGGATGCCGGCGGCGGCGAGCGCGGCGGCGGGGGTGGCCGACGGGCGGAAGCCGATCAGGAGGGCGACGCCGAGGACGAGAGCCGTCGAGACGACGTTACGGACGACGCTCGCCGTCACATGCCCGGCGAGGATCGGCGCGCCGCCGATGTCGAGGGAGCGGAAGCGGTCGATGATCCCGCCCTTCATGTCCTCGCTGACGCTCACGGCGGTGCTGGACGAGCCGAAGCCCGCGCAGAGGAGCAGGACGCCGGGGACGACGTAGGTCACATACTCCGTACCCGTGTCGATGGCCCCGCCGAAGAAGTAGACGAAGATCAGCATGAGCAGGATCGGCAGCGCCATCGCGGTGATGACGGCGTCGATATTGCGCCTGCTGAGACGGATGCCGCGACCGGCCATGGTGAGGGCGTGGGTACGGGAGGACGCCAGCGCGTCAGACATGGGTGGGCTCCTGGTCCTGGTCCTGGCTGTGGTCCTGGCTGTCGTTCTGGTGCTGGCTGTCGTTCTGGTTCGGGTTCTGGTCCGGGTTCTGGCTCGGGTTCCGGTGGCGGCCGGTCGCCGGGGGCGCGCCCGTCAGCGCGAGGAAGACATCGTCGAGCGTGGTGCTGTGCAGCGCGAAGCGCGCCACGTCCGTACCGTCCGGGTCGATCTCGTCCAGCAGGGCACGCACCCGCGCGGCGGTGCCGTCGGTCGGCAGCCCGAGCGTGAGGCTCTCGGGCGCGTGGTGGACGGCCCGGGACGCGAGGCGGAGATAGGCCTCCTGGCTGGTCAGTACGAGATCGAGGCGGTGGCCCGCGACCCGGCTCTTCAGCTCCTCCGCCGTACCCTCGGCGACCACCAGGCCGTGGTCGACCACCGCGATGCGGTCCGCCAACTGGTCGGCCTCCTCCAGGTACTGGGTGGTCAGGAAGACGGTGGCGCCGCGCGCGGAGAGAGCCCGTACGACCTGCCACAGCTCCTGGCGGCTGCGCGGGTCGAGGCCGGTGGTCGGCTCGTCCAGGAAGACCACCTCGGGGTCGCCGACCAGACCGGCGGCCAGATCGAGCCGGCGCCGCATGCCGCCGGAGTAGGTGACGGCGAGCCGGCCGCCCGCGTCGGCGAGGCCGAACCGGTCGAGGAGCCCGGCGGCGCGGCGGCGCGCGTCGGCCCTGGAGAGTCCGCTGAGACGGGCCATCATGCGGAGGTTCTCCTCGCCGGTCTGTTTCTCGTCCACGGCGGCGAACTGCCCGGTCAGGCTGATGGCGCCGCGCACCCGGCGCCGGTCGGCGACGACGTCGTACCCGGCGACCCGGGCGGTGCCGCTGTCGGCGGTGGTGAGGGTGGTGAGAATCCGTACGGCCGTTGTCTTGCCCGCGCCGTTGGGGCCGAGGAGCGCGAAGACCGTGCCACGTTCGACACGAAGATCAATCCCGCGCAGGACTCTCACCCGCGCGCTTCCGTTTCCGTACGACTTTTCGAGACCGGTGGCCTCGATGGCCGGGTGCGAGGTCATGGACATCCCCCTTGTTCCGCTGCTCTGCCGGAGATCTACTGCGCATGTCATACGCGCTACTGTGTAAGGGTTACGCATTACTAGGATGGGCGTCAAGCGGGGAGTGGGCGGAGAAGGGCGGAGACGATGACGGATAGCGGTGGCGGTACGGAGTCGCCCGTCGGCGGTACGGGGCTGCCCGCGAGCATCGAGGCCGCCTGGGGGCTGCGGGAACGCCCGGCCAAGGGGCCCAAGCCCGGCATCGGCCTGGCGCGGATCGTCGACGCGGCGGTCGGTATCGCGCGGGCGGAAGGGCTGGGCGCGGTCTCCATGGGGCGGGTCGCCAAAGAACTGGGCGTCTCCACGATGTCGCTGTACCGCTATGTCGCCGCCAAGGACGAGCTGTACGTCCTGATGCATGAGGCGGCCATCGGCGCGCCCCCCGCCCCGCTGGAGCCCGGCACCGGCTGGCGGGAGGCGCTGGCCCAATGGGCCTGGACACAGCGCGAGGCGTACCACCGTGACCTGTGGGCGCTGCGCATCCCGATCTCGGGGCCGCCCGCGACCCCCAACTCGGTGGCGTGGTGGGAGCGCGGCCTCAACGCCCTGGCCGGCACAGGGCTGGACGACGGCACGAAAATATCGGTGATCCTGCTGGTCAGCGGCTTCGTACGGAACGAGGCGACGCTGATGTCCGACCTGGACACGGCCATCAAGGCAAGCGGCTCCTCGGCCCAGCAGGTCATGGCCGACTACGAACGGACCCTCCGCAGACTGGCCGATCCGGCCCGCTACCCGGCGGTCGCCGAACTGCTGGCGGACGGTGGCCTGGACGGCGTGGACGGCCCGGACACGGAGTTCACCTTCGGCCTCGACTGTGTGCTGGACGGGGTCGAGGCGCTGGTACGGAGACGGGGTCGGGAGAAGGGGGAGACGGGGGAGACGGAGGAGGCCGAGGGGGCCGGAGAGCCGAGGGGGCCGGAGGGGCCGCAGGCGATTGTGCCCGCCCGTTGAGAGCCCTTAGCCCGCCAGCCCGCCGCCCGCCAGGCGGTCACGCCGTCAGACCGTCAGATCGTCAGCAGGACCTTCCCCAGCAGGCCGCGGCCCTCGATCGCCCGATGCGCGTCCGCCGCCCTGTCCAGGGGGAACGTGCCGCCGATCACTGGTCGCAGCCGGCCCGCCGCCGTTTCTGTCAGGGCTTGTGCCATCAGCCGTACGCTCTCCCGCTGCGGGATCTGCACGTCCGCGATGCCCAGCAGCCTGATCCTCCGGTCCGCCGCGTGGCGCGCGTCCACCGGGGCGAAGCCGCCCGTCGGTGCGCCATGCGCCGAGAAGCGTCCGCCGTCCGCCGTCAACGGGAAGGCCGCCAGGCCCGTTTCACCTCCCACGCCGTCCAGGACGACATCCGCGCCCCGCGCGCCCAGCGCCTCGCGGGCGCGCGTCGGCCAGTCGTCGCGGGCGCCGTCGATCACGGCATCGGCGCCCAACTCCCGTACGAGAGCGGTCTTCCGCTCACCCCGCGCGACGCCCACGACGTACGCGCCCCGGGCCTTGGCGAGTTGGACCATCAGCGTGCCCATGCCGCCGGACGCGCCCGTGATCAGTACGCGTTCGTCCGCGCTCACCCCGGTGAAGTCCATGAGGGCCAGGGAGGTGACGCTGTCCTGGAACACCGCGGCGGCCGTCTCGAACGGGAGGCCCTCCGGTACGGGTACCAGCGACTCGACCGTGGTCGCGGCCAGCTCCGCCGAGCCGCCGGTGATGCCCATCGAGGCCACGACGCGGCGGCCGGTCCAGTCGGCGTCCACCCCCTCGCCGACCGAGCGCACCGTACCGGCGACCCCACCGCCCAGGATGTACGGGGGCCGTACGGGGAAGTACTCCAGCCCCCAGCCCGCCCGTACCTGCGTCTGTACGAAGACCGTGTCCACCACCGCGACGGCGATCACCACCTCGCCCGGGCCCGCCACCGGGTCGGGCACCTCGGCCGTCACCAGAACCTCGGGACCCCCGAAAGCCGTCACCCGAGCTGCACGCATATCCCCACTCCTTCTCCGCCGCGCCTACGCGCCGTCGCGTTGTCCTCTGCGTTGTTTTCCGCGTTGTTTCCCGTGTTGCTCCTCACGACGAGTCTTGAACTTCAAGTTCGGTTGAGGTCAAGCGCTGCGTACGCTTCGTGCTCATGAACGATCAGGACCTCGGTCTGCGTGAGCGCAAGAAGCGGCAGCGGTACCGGGAGATCTCCGACGCCGCGATCCGGCTCTTCCTCGCGAAGGGCTTCGACCGGGTGTCGGTCGCGGAGGTCGCCGCCGCGGCCGAGATCTCCAGGCCCACCCTCTTCCGGTACTTCCCGACCAAGGAGGATCTGGTACTGCACCGCTTCGCCGACCACGAGGACGAGGCGGCCCGGGTGGTCGCGGGCAGGCCCGACGGCGTACGTCCGCTCGACGCCCTGCGGCTGCACTTCCTGGCGGGACTCGACCGGCGCGACCCGGTGACCGGGCTCAATGACGCCGACGAGGTGCTGGCGTACCACCGGCTGCTGTACGGGACGCCGAGTCTGGTGGCCAGGCTGTACGGGTTTCAGCGGCGCTCCGAGGCGGCGCTGGCCGGGGCTCTCGGCGACGGGATCGAGGGCGCGCTCGGCTCGGGGCAGATCATCGCCGTACAGCGCGTCCTCGCGGAGGAGAACTGGCGGAGGATCGCGGCGGGGGAGAGCGTCGAGGAGGTGTATCCGGACGCCGTCGAGGAAGCGGAGCTGGCCTTCGGGCAGCTGCGTTCCGGGCTGAACATCTGGTGAGCCGGAGCCGGAGCCGGGTAAATTTATGAGACCGGGTAATGTTTTTAACTCGGTTACGTTATTCTCGGTGGGATGAACGGCGACCGCAACCGTCAACGCAACCGTGGACTCGATCGCGAACTCGATCGTGAACGGACCTACCACGAGACCTGCCGCGCCGCGCTGACCGGCATGGTGGACGACGCACACGAACAGGTCGTCACCGGCGAGAACGCCTTCGCATCCGGCGCGGACGCCGAGGTCCTCGGCCGCCATCTGCGCAGTCGCGCCAAGGAATTGCGGCTGGAGCCCGACAGCCCCCTCTTCTTCGGCCGTCTCGACTTCGCGGTGGCGCCGGGCGGCGATCACAGCGGCCAGAGCTACCACATCGGCCGGCGCCGGATCAGCGAACACCCCTCGGCGCCGCCCCTGGTCGTCGACTGGCGCGCGCCCGTCTCGCGCGCCTTCTACCGGGCGAGCGCGCGCGATCCGCAGGGCGTCGCCGTACGCCGCCGGTTCGGCTGGGCGCCCTGGAGCAAGGGGGCGCCGGAGGATCTGACCAGCCTGGAGGACGAGCGGTTGGCGGGCGAGCGGTTGACGTACGAGGGGTCGACGGGCGAGCGGTTGGCAGGCGAGGGGTCCGGTCCGGGGAACGGGGCGCCCCCGGCCGGCAGCGCGATTCTCACCGGCGAGATCGAACGCCCCCGCGTCGGTCCGATGCGCGACATCGCCGCCACCATCCAGCCGGAACAGGACGATCTCGTACGGTCCGACCTCACCCGCTCCGTCTGCGTCCAGGGCGCCCCGGGCACCGGCAAGACCGCCGTAGGGCTGCACCGCGCCGCCTACCTCCTCTACACGTATCCACGCCGGATCCAGCGCGGCGGCCTGCTGATCCTCGGCCCCAACCGCACCTTCCTCTCCTATATCTCCGAAGTGCTGCCCGCCCTCGGGGAGATCGGCATCCGGCAGTCGACGGTCGGGGACGAGATCGCCCGCCATCCGGTGCGCGCGGAGGACCCGGAGGCGGCGGCGGTGGTCAAACATGACGCGCGGATGGCCGAGGTGCTGCGCCGGGCGCTGTACGGGCGGATCGCGGCGCCCGCCGAGCCGCTCACCGTCCCTGACGGTTCGTACCGCTGGCGCCTCGGGCTCGACGAACTGGCCCGGATCGTCGCGGAGGTACGGGCCGAGGCGCCTCCGTACGCCCTGGGCAGGGAACGGGTCCGCAGCCGCGCGGTACGGGAGATCCAGCTCCGGGCGGAACGGCGGGCGGGCCCGAAGTCCGCGGCGTGGGTGCGGCGGGTGGCCGGATCGCGGGCGGTCACCGCGTACCTCGACACGGTCTGGCCCAAGGCGGGGCCCGAGGAGGTGCTCGCGGCCCTGCTCACCGATCCGGAGCCGGCGGCGGAGGGCATCCTCACCCCCGAGGAACGGCGGGCGATCCGATGGGCGAGGCGTTCCGCCCGTACGCCGTCCGCTTCCACGCAACGGGCGGCCGGGCGACTGCCGTGGTCGGCGGCCGATCTGGTGCTGCTCGATGAGCTCGCGTGCCTCATCGAACACCCCGAGGGGTACGGCCATATCGTCATCGACGAGGCGCAGGACCTGTCCCCGATGGAGTGCCGGGCGATCGCCCGCCGGGCGGAGTTCGGTTCGCTGACGGTGCTGGGCGATCTCGCCCAGGGCACCACGCCCTGGGCCGCCCGCTCCTGGCCCGAACTCCTCGCCCATCTGGGCCGACCGGACGCCGCGGTCACTCCGCTGACCACCGGCTTCCGGGTCCCGGGGGCCGTCGTGGAACTCGCCAACCGGCTGCTCGCGTCACTGGATGTCGACGTACCCCCGGCCCGTTCCCTGCGCGGGGACGGAGAATTGACGGTACGTCAGACAGCCGATCCGGCGGGCGCGGTGACCGAAGCGGTACGGAAGGCGCTCGACCGCGAGGGCTCCATCGGCGTCATCGCGGCGGACGCGGAGGCCGAGCGGCTCCGTACCGTACTCACGGCCGCCGGTATCGCCACGACGGCGCCGGACGAACTCGGCGCGTCGGCGGCCCGGGTGGCGGTGCTGCCCGCGACGGCGGCGAAGGGGCTGGAGTACGACCATGTCGTACTCGTCGAGCCGGTGGCCATCGCGGAGGCGGAGGCGCGGGGCCGGCACCGGCTGTATGTGGCCCTCACCCGCGCGGTGTCCCGCCTGGACATCGTGCACAGCCGCCCGCTGCCGGCGGTGCTCGGCATCTCATGACCCGGTGTGCGAGACGGCTCGGGGCCCAACCCGCAGCCCTGACCTGCGCCAATCTCACATCTCACATCTCACATTGACAACCTACTGGCCGGTAGCTGAGTCTGAGAGGGAAACGCACGTTGTGGAAAGAAGGATGCGGTGGACGAGTCCCTGGTGAAGGCAGTGCAGTGGGTCACCCGTGGTGTGGGAGTCGCCCTCGATTACCTCAACCAGCGTGTGGGCATCGTGGGGTTCGGTTCCCGGCGCGACGCCCCTCGCAAGCGCCGCTAGTTCCTGTCCGGTCCGGTCAGACGCACCGGAACGAGGAGTCGGCCGAGCCCCGGCCCCGGTGGCGACGGAGGTCCGCGGGTCGCGCGTCGTGGCGGAGGAGACGATGGTCATCGGCCGCAGGGCCCGGTTCGCGGAAGTGGCGCTCGTGAACGGAACCGTGGGGGTCGTCGTGGCGCCGCGCGGCCGGTTGTTCCTCGCGATCACTTTCACGATCGACGGCGAGAGGATCACCGGCTACGAGGTGATCGCCGACCCGGCCCGCCTTCAGCGGCTCGAATTGGCCGTACTCGACCTACGTGACGCACGTGACGCACGTGACGTACGCGACGCCCCGGGCGGGCCCCTCGATCATCGCGTGCACCGCCGGCTGTGACGTGACATGCGGTGCGGGGCGATTACGGCGCGGGGCGATTACGGCGCGGGGCGTGGAGTGGTGACGGTGCCGTTGATCACCATGTGGAAGATCCAGGCGAGACGCTGCTCGGGGGTGCCGGAGATGAGATCGCCGCCGAGCGCGGCGATACGCGGATAGGAGTCGGCGGACGCCTCGCGCAACGCGGCGACGAGGGCGTGGTGTTCGGCCTCCGCCCCGGCGGACCGGTCGCGGGTGGCCTGTTCGGCCGCGATGGCGGTGGCTACCTGGAGCAGTACGTCGACGCCCCAGGCGGCCTGCCCGTCGGGCACCCGGCCTTCGTGCAGGAGGGAGAGTACGCCCTCGACCAGGGCCAGATAGTTGGGGCCCGAGGGGCGGGCGACCAGCGCGGAGTGGGCGAGGCCGGGGTGCTCGAACAGCACACGCGTATACGAGCCGAGCAGCCGCGCCAGCCGATCGCGCCAGTCGCCGTCGCCCTCACCGGCGGCCGGGGACAGATCGACGGCGCCGAGGAGCTGCTCCAGGATCGCCGCGTGCAGCTCGGCGGCGTTGGCCACGTACACGTACAGCGAGGCGGGACCGGTATCGAGTTCCTGCGCGAGCTGGCGCATGGTGACACGCTGGAGCCCTTCGGCTTCCATCAGACGGACCGCGGTGGCGACGATGCCCTCATAGGTGAGGGCGGGCTTGGCGGGCCGCTCGCGGCGGCTGCGGGGCGCCGGGTTTCTCGGAGTCACGAACCCACCCTAACGAACATGTTCGCCACGGCCGGAACGGGTCGGCGGATCACAGCCGACGGAGGGGGAAAACGGAGAGGGAAAGGGGAGTACCCGCTCCTTTCCACTCTCAACGTATAGCGCACCGGGGGGCTTGCGGCAAGACCCCGGTCATGCCGCAGAATCGCTCGCCGAGGCCGGAACGCCGAGGCCGGAACGCAGTCGTGTGCCGTGCCGGTCCCCAGGCCGGCGATGGACGACGTCCCCGCGCGTCCCGCAAGCGGCCTCAGATCGGAGCCTGATCAGTGAAACCCCTGACCACCAGCGCGTTCGACCTGCCCGACCGTCTCGCCCCCAAGGCGGACCCGGTGCTGATCGGTGGCGACGAGCGGCACTTCGCGGCCATCGCGGAGTGCCTCGCGCAGTCCATCGCCGACCTGTCCGACCGCCTCGACGCCGAGCGCAAGGCGCCCGGCGGCATTGGCCGGCAGGCGATGGACCGGGACATGGAGATTCACCGGCTGACCGCCCGTCTGCGCGCACTGCGCCGGTTCGGTCTGGATCTGTGCCTCGGACGCATGGTCAGCGCGGACGACTCCGAACCCGTGTATGTGGGGCGACTTGGCCTTACGGACAGCGAGGGCCGTCGGCTGCTGCTCGACTGGCGGTCCCCCGCGGTCGAGCCGTTCTTCGGAGCCACCCACGCCAACCCGATGGGTCTGACGAGCCGCCGCAGATATCGCTGGACCCGCGGCCGGGTCGGTGACTACTGGGACGAGGTGTTCACCTCGGACGGGTTCGCCGGGCACGCCGCGCTCGACGACCAGTCCGCCTTCATCGCCGGCCTGGGCGGCAGCCGGTCGGCCCGGATGCGGGACGTGCTCGGCACCATCCAGGCCGACCAGGACGCCATCATCCGCGCGGGATCCCGCGGCGCTCTCGTCGTCGACGGCGGTCCGGGTACGGGGAAGACCGTCGTCGCCCTGCACCGCTCCGCCTACCTCCTCTACGCCGACCCCCGCCTCGGACACCGCCGGGGCGGCGTGCTGTTCGTGGGTCCGCACCAGCCCTACCTGGGGTACGTGGCCGACGTCCTCCCCAGCCTCGGAGAGGAGGGCGTGCAGATCTGCACCCTGCGGGACCTCGTCGCCGAGGGAGCCGCGGCGGCGGTCGAGGCCGACCCGAACGTGGCCCACCTGAAGTCGTCCGCGAACGTGACGAAGGCGATCGAGACAGCCGTCAGGTTCTATGAGGAGCCGCCCACCAAGGGGATGACGATCACGACCCACTGGTCCGACATCCGGCTGAGCGCCGACGACTGGGCCGCGGCGTTCGAGGCGGCGGAACCCGGTACTCCGCACAACGAGGCACGCGACCAGGTCTGGGAGGAGCTGCTCACGATCCTCGTGGACAAGCACGACGGCGATGTCCCCGACGACCAGCTCCGTAAGTCGCTGCTGCGGAACCGGGACCTGGTCACGACCTTCAACCGCGCGTGGCCACTGCTCGAAGCGGCCGACCTCGTCGGAGACCTGTGGTCCGTACCCGCCTATCTGCGGATGTGCGCTCCCTGGCTCGGCCCCGACGATATCCAGCGGCTGCGGCGCGCGGACCCCCAGGCCTGGACGGTGTCCGACCTGCCGTTCCTGGACGCGGCACGGCAGCGGCTCGGCGACCCGGAGACATCGCGGCGCAAGCGTCGGCACAAGGCCTCCCTCGCCGCCGAACGCGAGCAGATGGCCAAGGTCGTCGACGCGCTGCTGGAGGCCGAGGCCGAGGCCGACGGTGAAGGTGTGCTGACGATGCTGCACGGAGAGGACGCACGGCACAGCCTGGTCGACGAGACCGCGGCGCCCGGTATCGAACCGGACCTGCTCGCCGGTCCGTTCGCGCATATCGTCGTGGACGAGGCCCAGGAACTGACCGACGCGGAGTGGCAGATGCTGCTGCTCCGCTGCCCGTCCCGGAGCTTCACCATCGTCGGGGACCGTGCCCAGGCCAGACACGGGTTCACGGAGTCGTGGCGGGAACGGCTGGAGCGGGTCGGGCTCGACCGGATCAACCTGGCCTCCCTGAGCGTCAACTACCGGACGCCGAGAGAGATCATGGCCGAGGCGGAGCCGGTCATCCGGGCCGTACTCCCGGACGCCAACGTGCCGACCTCCATCCGCGGCGGCGACGTCCCCGTCGTCCACGGATCCGTAGCGGATCTGCGCTCGACCCTCGACACCTGGCTCGCCGCACATGCCGACGGGATCGCCTGCGTCATCGGCGACCCCACATTCCGGACGACGCCCCGCGTACGGTCGCTGACCCCGGAGCTGGCGAAGGGCCTCGAATTCGACCTGGTCGTGCTGGTCGACCCGGAGGCGTTCGGCGAGGGCGTCGAAGGAGCGGTCGACCGCTATGTCGCGATGACCCGGGCGACCCAGCGGCTCGTCATCCTCACGAGCTCCTGACGCCACGGCGTGCGGTTGATCGACGGGCTTGATCGACGGGCTTGATCGACGGGCGGCTCGTGGCCCGCCGCGTTCTCGCGGTGGGCCACCAGCGTGTGGGCCTATACGAAGTCGTACACGGCCCAGTCGGTGAGTGTGCGGTAGCCGAGGCGCTGGTAGAGGGCGTTGCTCGTGGGGTTGGACCGATCCGCGAACAGCACGACGTCCTTCGCGCCCGCGGCCAGCGCGGCCCGGCTCACCTCCGCCGTCACGGCGCCCGCGTAGCCGTGACCACGCAGGTGGGCCGGGGTGTAGACGATGTCCACCTGGATCTGGCCGCCGATCATCGGGTTCATGCCCGCGATGGAGACGGGGGTGCCGTCCGGGGTCTCCCAGAGCGTGTAGCGCTTGTCGGCGTAGCGTGTGCCGGCCCAGGAGTGCGCGTCCATGGTGACGACTTCCCCGACGGCCTTGGCGAACTCGCCGCACCAGTACATGACTTGCTCAAGGTCCTCCTCGCCCAGGAGGCGGCCCCGGCCCGCCGGCATCGGCTCCGGTGGGGTGAGTGTGCCGAGACGGTACAGACGGAGCCGCGTGTCACGGATCTTCGGCGTCGCGCCGGTGTGCCGCCGCCAGGCCTCGGCGAAAGCGGTGGCGCTGCCGTGGTCCGCGCTGACGGAGGGCAGGGAGTGTCCGAGGGCGACCAGCTGGGCGGCGAGGGTGTCGGCCTGCTCAGACGTGAGCGGGGTGAGACACAGAGCGCGGGGTGGGAGGCGGTGGAAGGCGGCGTGGACCTCGCCCGCCCGCTCCAGCACACCGAAGACGTGGCCTTCGGCGCCGAACGCCGCCGCCCCTCGCGTTCGCAGTCTCTCGGCCCACGTCAGCGTCATGACGTGCCGGCCGGGCCGCGAGCGCAGGAAGTCCCCGGCCCGGGCGAGGAATTCGTCGACGTCTTCGGTGAGCTGCCAGTTGTCGGAGAGCATGGCCAATGATCGCCCACGCGCTGGATGCCGCGCCGCTGTACTGACAAGCCCGTGTGGCCGCGTCGGCGAGATGACCGGGAGGCTTTCCCGGTGGCGCCGTTGTGCCGCCCGGCATCCGTGGACGGTCCTTCACTCATGAGCGCGCGTGTGTCTGTGGGAGTCACATCATCTGTGGGAGTCACATCAAGGGGGTCAGCCAGCCTTCGAGCACGGCTTCCCGGTCCCGTGAACGCAGGACCTCGGCCGGTCTGTTCTCCTCCCACCACTGGGTCAGCAGGGAAGGCGAGGCGCTGCCCCGCACGAAGTGGGAGAGCAGCCCGAGGTGGGAAATCCGCGTCGGCATCCACCAGGCCTTCCTCACCCTCGGCCGCGCAATCGTCTGCCGGCGGCGCCTCAAAAGCAGTGCTGATCCGATCCCTCAGCCCGTACCGCCTACCAGTGCCTCGCCGAGCGGGGTGCGCCGGTAGAGCACCGACCGTCCGGACCGGGCGCGGACGAGCAGTCCCGCGCCTCGCAGGATAGCGAGGTGGTCTCCTACCGCGCCGGGTGTCATGGCGAGGCTTCGGGCGAGGTGGCTGGTACTGGCCGGGGCGTCCAGCGCCAACAGCAGCCGGGCTCGGGACCGGCCGACCAGAGCGGTCAGGGCGTCCGGTCGGGGGACGCTCTCCTGTTCGCCCCACAGGGCGGCGGTGCCGCGGGCACGATAGATCAAGGTCCTGGGCCAGGGGTCTTCCAGGTGGGCGGCGATATTCGCGACGAAGACCGAAGGGATCAGCAGGAGCCCGTCGCCGGCGAGCCGGACTGTTCCGACGTGGGGGAAGTGGCCGATCTCGATACCGCCGGCTTGCCAGGCGATGCTCGGGTGGAGGCTCTCGATGGTCGTGACCCATCCGTGTTCGCCGATCACACCCACCCGGTGCACGATGTCGCGCTCACAGATCGCGCGCAGTTGCGGCCAGTCCGTGGCGAGCAGTTCGTGCCACGCCTGGTCCATCGCCTCGGCGATCCTGGAGACGGCGTCCGTCGAGTCCAGCACCGCGCGTACGCGGGGATCGCGGGCGGACGGCCCGGTCGTGTTGGTGGCGAATTCGTGGCGGGCCGCTTCCAGCGGTGTGGCCCGGATCGTGGCCAGGTCGTCTGCCCAGGTCTGGTTGAGGCCGCGCGGGGGCGGGGCGACGAAGTTCGGTCCGGATTGGGGGCTGTGCAGGGCGAGGACGGCGTTCAGTTCGGTCTCGTGGCGAAGCCGTTCGAAGGCCGGCAGGAGCCGGGTGGCCCAGGCCCGCGGCAGTGGCCGGTCCTGGCCGGCGAGCGAGCGCAGCAGGAAGCAGAGGTCCATCGCGGGGGAGAGTGCGAAGCGGCTGTGCAGCAGGGCCTCGACGGAGACTTCGAAGCGGAGCACCCTGCGACGTTACCGCAGGACGTCCGTTCCGATTCGTCGAGCGACGAATCATTGTTGGGCGGGGTGGGGGCACGGCGAGGCTGGGCGCCATGACCCCAACCGCCGAACCCGCGCAGGGCAACCACCGTGCCACCTACCGGGAGGTGCTGGCCGAGCCACGATTCCGGCTGCTCTTCTCGACCCGCACCGTCGCGATCACCGCGGACGCGCTGCGGATCACCACGTTCTCGGTGCTGGTCTTCTCGGCCACCGGCTCCGCGCCGCTGAGCGCACTGGCCTTCGGCATCGGCTTCATCCCGCAGCTGTTCGGCTCGCTGCTGCTGGGCTCACTGGCCGACCGACTGCCGCCCCGCGCGCTCATCACCGGCGGCTACGCCTTGACGTGCGCCGCCGCCCTGCTGCTCGCCCTGGTGCGGATGCCGATCGCGGCAAGCCTCGGTGTCGTGGCGCTGGTCGCCCTCGCCACACCGGTGTTTCACGGCGCGTCGAGTCGGCTGGTCGCGCAGTCGCTGGAGGGCGACGCCTATGTACTGGGCCGTTCACTGAACAACATCGCTTCCTCCGGTGCGCAATTGCTCGGACTGGCGCTGGGAGGCGCGGCCGTCGCGGTACTCGGCCCGCACCGGGCGCTCGCGGTGAGCGCCGCCCTCTACCTCGGCTGCGCGCTCGCTATCCGCATCCGGCTACCCCGGCTGCGGCCGGGAGAGTTCGGCGGCACACCCGGCAGTGCCGGGGGCGATGGCGGGGCCGTACGGGCAAGCCTGCACGGTGCCGGCCTGCTGCTGCGCGGACGCACGGTGCGACGACTGATGCTGGCCCAGTGGCTACCGACCGCTTTCGTAGCGGGCGCGGAAGGCCTGATCGTCGCCTACGCCGGAGGACGCCACTTCGCGCCCGGCTGGTACGCGGTGCTGATGGGCTGTCTGCCGGTCGGCATGCTTGTCGGTGACCTGCTGGTGGGCCGACTCCTACTACCACCCACCCGGGAGCGACTGGTAGTCCCGTTGATCGCGCTGATGGGACTGCCGCTGGTCGGCTTCGCCGCCGAGCCCGGAGTGGGCGTCTCGTCCTGTCTGCTGCTGCTCTGCGGATTGGGATTCGCCTACGGTCTCGGCCTGCAACGGCCCTTCCTGGACGCCCTGCCGCGGGATGGCCAGGGCCAGGCCTTCGGTCTGCTCGGCTCCGGCAACATGACGCTGCAGGGCGTCGGGCCGGCCTGCTTCGGCTCGGTGGCCGCAGGCATCGGAACAGGCGGCGCAATCGCCCTGGCAGGTGGCGCGGCGGCGCTTACCGCCGGCTGGATTCTCACCTGGCACCCGCCCACCTCCCCGGTCGAGTCGGCTGCGAGCCGTCACGCACCCCACGCCCACCCCACGTCTCTCTGACAGACAGTCATTCCCGGTAGTTCACTGTGTAA
Organism: Streptomyces sp. NPDC051662; assembly: GCF_040681655.1. Classification (NCBI taxonomy): domain Bacteria; kingdom Bacillati; phylum Actinomycetota; class Actinomycetes; order Kitasatosporales; family Streptomycetaceae; genus Streptomyces; species Streptomyces sp. NPDC051662. Next base: position 200,758 of record NZ_JBFAZD010000012.1, on the reverse strand, counting down.
GGAGTCCTGAGCCTCGGCTCTGCCGGCCGTTGCGGACCACGTACGGGATCTTGAGACCACGGACAGCCCATGGAAGGTTCATGCCGCATGATCGATGAATTCGCGAAGGACAACCTGCACGGGAGACTGCGGCGGGACCGCGAGGCACTGCTCTGGAAACTCGACGGCTTGTCCGAATACGACGCCCGCCGACCTTTGACAGCGACCGGGACCAACCTCCTCGGCCTGGTCAAACATGTGGCCACCGTCGAGGCCAGGTACTTCGGCGAGGTCTTCGACCGCCCTTCCCCGGAAGCGCTGTCCCGGTGGCAGGACTCCAACGGCAGCGATCTGTGGGCGGCCGAGGACGAGACCCGCGATCAGGTCATCGAGTTCTACCGGCGCACGTGGGAACACTCGGACGCGACGATCAACGAGCTTCCTCTCGACGCCCCCGGCCATGTGCCGTGGTGGCCGGAGCCCTATGCCAACACGAACCTGTTCGCCGTCATGACCCATGTCCTCGGTGAGTCCAACCGGCATGCCGGGCACGCCGATATCCTGCGCGAGGGCCTCGACGGCCGGACCGGGGTGCGCCCCGAACACGAGAAGCGGATCGACGAGGAAGCCCGTGCGGCCTACTGCGCGAAGATCGAGCAGGCCGCCAGGCCGGCCGCACCCGCAGGGACTGGGCAGCTTGGACCAAACCTCTGGTCCGAGTGATCGCACAGTCCGCCGCGATCCCCCGTCGCCGGGCCGTGACTCTTGACTGCTGAGGCGATGCGAGGGGCCTTCGGCAAGAGCTGAGCGTCACACCGGCGGCCGGGTCAGTCTGGCGGCCACGGCGTCGAGGACCCAGTCCAGGCCGGTCGCGAAGGATGTCTCGGCGTCCACGTCCGTGCCGTCGTACACGGCCTTGGCCAGCGCCGGGAAGCGGCCCGTGGCCAGCATTCTCGTCACATGCGGGCCGTGGGCGCGCTGCCAGTCATGCTTGGACAGGCCCGTGGCGCGCTCGGCCCGCAGGTTCGCGATCTCGCGCCTGATCGCGCCGATGAAGTAGGCGCTGACCGTCTCCACGGCGCGCATGACGGTGTCGACATCGGTGACGCCGTCGAAGGCGGCCAGCGTGGTCTCGGTCACGGCGAGGCCGTTCGGACCCAGGGTCGGACGACCGCCGAGCAGGTCGGCCAGCCATTCGTGACGGAGGGCGGCCTGCCTGGTGCGCTGGGCGAGGCCGCGCAAGGCCTCCCGCCAGTCACCGGGCTCGCCCTCGGGGAGAGTCTCGGCCTGGACCTCGTCCACCATGAGGTCGAACAGCTCCTCCTTGGTGGAGATGTATCTGTACAGCCGCATCGGACCGGCGTCCAGGCGGGCCGCGACCTTGCGCAACGACACCGCCTCCAGCCCGCCCTCGTCGGCGAGCGCGATGGCGGCGGCCACGATCCGCTCCCGGTCGAGCGGCACGGGGCGAGTCGGCGGCTCCGGCCGGTCCCAGACAGTCATGCTCACACCGTACCGTTGCGATACGCCGTATAAGAGCAATACAGTGTATCGACATGAGGCATCGCATCGCAGTGGTCGGGAGCGGTCCAGCCGGCCTTACCTTCGCCCGTGTCCTGCACCGCCATGACCACCCCGTCACCGTCCTCGAACGCGATCCCGCCCCCGACGCCCGCCCCCCGGGCGGCACGCTGGACCTGCACGAAGGGATGGGCCGGCTCGCGCTGGACAAGGCGGGGCTGCTGGCGGAATTCCAGACGGTGTCCCGTCCCGAGGGGCAGGCCATGCGCATCCTGGACACGGACGGGACCGTCCTGCGCGACTGGCAACCCCACCCGGATGACCGGGCCAATCCCGAGATCGACCGCGGGCAACTCCGTGACCTGCTGCTCGGCCCTCTCGACGTCCAGTGGGGGCGGGACGTGACGCAGGTGGTGCCGGGGGCCCGGGATGGCGTACTGGTCCATTTCGCGGACGGGCGACAGGAGACGTTCGACCTCGTAGTCGGTGCGGACGGCGCCTGGTCCCGGATCCGCCCGGCGGTCTCGTCGGCGACACCGCACTACACCGGCGTCACCTATGTCGAGACCTCCCACGACGACGTCGACACCCGCCACCCTGATCTCGCCCGGCTGATCGGCGACGGTTCCGTGGCTGTGTACGGCGTGAACCGGGCTCTCGTCGCCCAGCGCAACAGCGGCGGCCACGTCAAGGTGTACGCCCAGTTCCGCGCGCCGCTGGACTGGCACATGAACCTGGACCTGGCCGACGCCGAGGCCGTGCGATCGAGCCTGCTGGCTCTGTTCGACGGCTGGGCCGCTCCCGTCCTCGACCTCCTCCGCCACGGCACCGCTTTCGTCCACCGCCCGCTTTACGTACTGCCCGTGTCCCACACCTGGACCCACGTTCCCGGGGTGACGCTCCTGGGCGACGCCGCCCACCTGATGCCCCCCTTGGGGGCGGGCGCGAACCTCGCGATGCTGGAAGGCGCCGAACTCGCCGAGTCCATCGCCACCGGCCCTGAAGATCTGGACGAGACCGTCCGCGCCTTCGAGGAACAGATGTGGGCACGGGCCGGCAGGTGGGCGAAGATCACGACGGCCGGTCTGGAACGCCTCGTGAGCCCGGACCCCGCCGAAGCCCTCGCACTCTTCGACCAAGTCCAGCCATCCTGACCGCCGAGCGCGAGTGTCCTGTCTCAACGAAGTTGGTCGCCCACGTGCTGCTGACCTGCATGGACTGGATTGGGTGAGACACGCGGACTGGGTTCGTCGAAACGATCTGGTCCGCGCCTGCCGTCGGCAATCTCTCAAACCTGGGGTGGTCGGGGCTGCGCACCTTCTGCGAGAACGAGTGTCAGCAGTCCAGGAAACCGCGCGTCGAACTCGGGCCGGCGAAGCCGGTTGAGCCTGCGTGATCCCTTGTCCACCTGCTCCAGGAGTCCGGCGGCACGTAGTACCGCGAAGTGGTGGCTTGCCGTTGCCTTTGAGACCGGCAGGTCGAATGTTCCGCATGCCCAAGTGAAGTCCGGTTCACCGGCGCATTTGCGCAGGATCGAGCGCCGCACGGGGTCAGAGAGAGCATCGAGTGCGGCCTGCAGGCTTACCTCTTCCGGGTCGGCGTGGACCAGGTTCCTGACGCGCCGCGCGACCGGCTCGGCCATGGCGGATCCTTCCTCGACTTGACATGTTCGATCCTCATCGTACAGTCATAAGTGTTCGATCCGCATCTAACTCAGTGGGGCGTGCCATGTCAGCGTCGATCAACAGCGGGCCGCAGGTGGCGGTGGTCACCGGAGCCAGCCGGGGAGCCGGCAAGGGAATTGCCCTCGCCCTCGGACAGTCGGGCGCGACCGTCTACGTGACCGGACGCAGCCGGCGATCCTCCGACTCGCCCTACGGCGGCACAGTCGCGGAGACCGCTGCGCTCATCGACGAAGCCGGCGGCAAAAGCGTCGCGGTGGCCGTCGACCACGCCGACGATGAAGCCGTGGCGGAACTGTTCGCCCGGGTAGAACGCGATCACGGCCGACTCGACATCCTGGTCAACAACGCGGCCCAGGTGCTCAACGCCCCGCCCCCCGGGAGGTTCTGGGAACAGCCGCTGGAAGCAGCCGATCTCATCACGGTCGGCCTGCGATCGCACTACGTCGCAAGCTTCCACGCCGCACCCCTGCTGATCGCCAATGGCCGAGGACTGATCGTCAACACAGGTCACTACGGTGCTGTGGCCTACCACCTGGGCCCCGCTTACGGCGCCCAGAAGGCAGGCGCCGACAAGATGGCGGCCGACATGGCCAAGGATCTGCGCCCCCACAACGTTGCCGCCGTCTCGATCTGGATGGGCGGCCTGGACACCGAGCGCGCACGCGCGCACTTCGCAACACTGCCCGCTGAAGCCCGGCCCACCAACAGGCGCGAATCCACGCAGTTCACCGGCCGGGTGATCTCGGCCCTCTACACGGCCGACGATCTCATGCAGCTCTCCGGCAGGGCGCTGATCGGCGCTGAACTGGGAGCACACCTCGGTATCACCGACATCGACGGCAGCACCCCACTCTCCCTGCGCTACGCCCTGGGCGGACCACCCGAACTCCACCCCAGCCTGAGCTGACACCGCTCGACGGCCTCCCGGCAGGGAGCATCCGGCAGACCGGAACTGACGGTGCGCGGCGGACGAAGCAGTCCGAGGCGTGGCGACGCTCCCAGTCGTCGCCGCCCAGTACCAGCCCGGGAAGTGACTCTCGCTGCGCGACTGGGTTCGCTGAGGCAGAAGCCCGAACGACTCGGTTCATTGAGAAGCGACTCGATTGGGTGAGACAGGACAGCGAGAGCACCGGCACCAACAGCTCGCCCCTGTTGTCTGGAACACTTTTGCAAGCATGCGCTTGCAATAGTTAGCGCGGCGACGCAGGATGGCCGTATGGCATCACTCAACGTCGGCAACCTCGGCGAGTATCTGCGCGAGCAGCGGCGTAACGCGCAGCTGTCGCTGCGGCAGCTCGCCGATGCCGCCGGGGTGTCCAATCCGTATCTGAGCCAGATCGAGCGCGGGCTGCGCAAGCCGAGCGCGGACATTCTGCAGCAGCTGGCCAAGGCGCTACGGATCTCGGCGGAGACGCTGTATGTGCAGGCCGGGATGTTGGACGAGCGGGAGCGGGAGGAGTTGGAGACGCGTGCCGTCATCCTCGCCGACCCTTCGATAAACGAGCGGCAGAAGCAGGTGCTCCTCCAGATCTACGAGTCGTTCCGCAAGGAGAACGCGCTCGACACGGAGAGCACGGAGAGCACAGAGCGTACGGAGAGCACAGAGCGTACGGAGGGCACGGAAGCCGCGGAGAGTGCCAGGACCGCCGAGCAGGCGGCCGGTGCGGATTCCGGCGGCGCCGGGGGTTCCGCCGGCTCCCGGGGCTCCTCCGGTGGTTCCGGTACGACAGACGGCAGTGCTGCCACCCCACCCTCAAACTGATCCGGGAGGACAACAGTCATGGCCATCACCGATGACCTGCGTAAGACCCTCACCGACCCGACGCCCCTCTACTTCGCGGCCGGTACCGCCGATATCGCCGTCGAGCAGGCCAAGAAGGTGCCCGGTCTGATCGAGCAGCTGCGGGCCGAGGCCCCCGGGCGCTTCGAGGCCGTGCGGAACTCCGACCCCAAGGCCGTCCAGGAGAGGGTCTCCCGCCAGGCCAAGGAGGCCCAGGCGACCGTTCAGGCCAAGGTCACCGAAGTCATCGGCTCGCTCGACACCGATCTGAAGAAGCTGGGCGAGACCGCTCAGGACCTGGCGCTGCGGAGCGTGGGCATGGCGGCGGAGTACGCGGTCAGGGCACGCGAGACATACGAGAAGGTCGCCGAGCGCGGCGAGCAGACCGTACGCGCCTGGCGTGGTGAGGCCGCGGACGAGATCACCGAGATCGCCGTCGCCGTCGAGCCCGAGGCGGCGTCCAAGGCCGCCCCGAAGCCCGCTCCGAAGACGGAGACGAAGGCGCAGACCAGGGGCGCCGTCAAGCCCGCGGTGAAGCCCGCCGTCAAGCCCGCCGTCAAGCCCGCGCCGAAGGCCGAGGCCAAGACCGCCGCCGCGAAGAAGATCGCCCCGCGCAGGACGACGGCGAAGAAGTCCACCCCGCCGGCCGGCAAGTAGCCGACCGCGAACAGCACACCCGCGACTGAGGCGGGCCGGGCACCTCGGGGGTGTCCGGCCCGTTATCCAGGTACCTTGGCGTACGGGCCGCGACGTCTCTTCCACCCCTTAGGCGGTGCTCCGCATGTTGCTCGAAGGATTCGGCACTCTTCTCTGGCTGCTCAATCTGGCCATGCTCGTCCTGGCCGTTATCGCACTGTTCCTCTCCGCCACGGCTCGTGAGGACGCCTATCGCGCGGCAGACAAGCAGACGAAGAAGTTCTGGCTGATCATTCTCGGTGTCACAGTCGCCGTGAACCTCTTCGTACCGATGCTGTTCCTCCAGATCGCCGGGCTCGTCGCCACGATCGTCTTCATGGTCGACGTACGGCCGGCCGTCCACGCGATCTCCGGTGGCGGCGGTGGCAGCCGGGGCGGCGGCTCCAGCAGTGACGGTCCTTACGGGCCCTACAACGGCGGCCGTTGAGCCGGCGCGGAATCAGGTACAGGTACGCGAAGGTACGCGCGTCAGATACGCGAAGGCACCCGGGTCGGGTACGCGAAGGTACGCGGGTCAGGTACGCGAAGGTACCCGGGTCGGATACCCGGGTCAGGTCCGCCCGTCGCCCCGCCCCAGCAGCAGGACCGCCACATCGTCGGTCAGCTCCCCGCCGTTCAGTTCGCGTGCCCGCGCGACCGCCGCCTCCAGCAGGTCGTCGCCGCTCAGCCCCTCGGCCAGCTGGCGGCTGACCATCTCGACCAGGCCCTCCTGACCGAGACGCTGCTTCGCGTCGGGGCCGATCCGGCCCTCGATCAGCCCGTCGGTGTACATCATCAGACTCCACGACCCGCCCAGCTCGACCTGCCGGCGCGGCCAGCGTGCGCGCGGCAGCAGCCCCAGGGCCGGGCCGCCCTCCTCGTGCGGCAGCAGCTGCGCCGCCCGCCCCCGGCGGGTGACCAGCGGTGACGGATGACCCGCCAGACAGAGGCCCGCCCGCCGGCCGTCCGGCGCGATGTCGACCGTGCAGAGCGTCGCGAAGATCTCCTCGCTCTCCCGCTCATGCTCCAGGACCTCCTGGAGCGTGGAGAGCAGCTCGTCGCCGCAGAGCCCCGCCAGCGTCAGCGCCCGCCACGCGATCCGCAGCTCCACGCCGAGCGCCGCCTCGTCGGGGCCATGGCCGCATACGTCGCCGATCATCGCGTGCACCGTGCCGTCCGGCGTGCGGACCGTGTCGTAGAAGTCCCCGCCCAGCAGGGCCCTGGAGCGGCCGGGCCGGTAGCGGGCGGCGAAGCTCAGTTCCGAGCCCTGGAGCAGCGGAGTGGGCAGCAGCCCGCGCTCAAGCCGGGCGTTCTCCTGCGCGCGCAGCCGGGACTCGGTCAGCTGGCGCTGCGCGACATCCGCCCGCTTGCGCTCGACGGCGTACCGGATGGCGCGGCTCAGCAGCCGTCCGTCCAGCTCGTCGCGGAACAGATAGTCCTGGGCGCCGACCCGTACCGCCGCCGCGGCGCGCTCGGAGTCGCCCTCCGCCGCCAGCGCGAGTACGGCGTGGTGCGGTGCGAGCCGCAGGACGTGCTTCAGCGGGGCCAGCTCGTCGCTGTCGTTCCGCCCCGGCAGGGCGAGGTCCACCAGGATGCAGTGGATGTCGTCGGTCAGCAGCCGCTCGGCCTCGGTGAGGTTGCGGGCGGTACGGATACGCAGGCGTGTGCCGGTCCCCTCCGGCGGCTCCGGAGCGGTGAAGATGCCGGCCGGGTCGTCCTCGATGACCAGGAGGACGAGGTCACCGCCCTTGGCGGTCTCCGCGGCGGGTTGTCTCTCCACTGTTGAACCTGTGCGCTGCCGCGGAACGGGTACGGGTACGGGCATCGGTCTGGGATTCCTTTCCCTCCCCCCGAGGGCGCGGGCGGGGCGACGATCGACGCCTCGCCAGACGGGGACCATAGCGTTAGCCGCCGCCCCAGCGGAATGGCGTACCGGCGAAGAGCCGGTGTCATATGCCGCTTCCCGTCACGCATCCGGCGCGATCGGGCGCTCCGCGGCCATGACAAACATCACGTACGGCTGCTCCGGCTCACGCTCCGGCTCACGCTCCGGCTCACACCCCGGGCGCACGAGTCGGCATGTCGCCCCTATTTGTCCGGACGTACGACCCCGAGGATCTGCATCGAGCCCGCCCCCGCCAACGTCACATTCCTGCCGGGACGCGGCGCGTGCACGATCGCGCCGTCCCCGATGTACATCCCGACATGGCTCGCGTCCTGGTGGTAGATGATCAGATCACCGGGGCGCATGTCCTTGATGTCGATCCTGGGCAGCAGCCGCCACTGCTCCTGCGAGGTGCGCGGGATGGGCCGCCCCGCCGCCGCCCACGCCTGGGAGGTGAGCCCCGAGCAGTCGTACGAGTCCGGTCCCTCCGCGCCCCAGACGTACGGCTTGCCTAGCTGCTCGGTCGCGAATGTGATCGCCTTCTTGCCCCGCTCGCTCGACGAGCGGTTGATGTCCTTCAGCGCGCCGGAACCGAGCCAGGCCGTCTGCGCCTTTCGCGCCGCGTCGCTCTCCAGCAGCGCCAGCCGCGCCCGCTCCTCCTTCTCCAGACTCGCTTCGAGCTTCTTGGCGGCGGCGATCCGCTCCGTGATCTCCTTCTTCGCCTTCTCCTTCTTGACCCGGCCGGCCTCCAGCCGCTGCCACTGCGTGGAGGCGTCGGCGGTGTACGTCTTGAGGTCTTCCTGTGCCCGGGAGAGCTCGTCGATGAGATCGTGGGTGGCCTTCTGGCCCTGCTGTATTCGTCCCACCGCGTCCAGGAAGAGCTGCGGATCGCTGGTGAGCACCAACTGCGCCTCTGGCGGCAGCCCGCCGCCCCTGTACTGCGCGCGGGCGGCGGCGCCCGCGCGCTTCTTCAGCTCGTCGATCCGCAGCTGGCCGGTGACGATGTCCTCCGCCAGCTCGATGACCTCGGCCGACTGCTTCTTACTCTCTTCCTCGGCGAGGTTGTACGCGTCGGTGGCGGACGCGGCCTTCTGGTAAAGGGCCTCGATCTCCTTGCGGATGTCTTCGAGGGACTTCTTCGACTCGGCGCCGGGGGGGAGTTCGACCGGTGGCGGCGCGACGGCCGACCCGGACGGCGCGGGGCCAGGGGGCGGGCCGGGGGCCGCGTACGCCCCGTTCACCAGTGCCGGGGACGCCAGTACGGCGAGCGCGCAGACCACGGTGATCGCGGCAGCGACACCGCGACGTCGGTTCACCAAGCTCCCCCTCCGAGCCGACCCCACCACGCGGTAGGGCAGTCGCGAATCTGACGTAGCGTCAACAAGTATCGTCTACAACCGGTTTCTGCCGCCGTGATCGTGTCATGCCCTCGGTCAAAGGGACAGAGGGAACCGGGCATCTCACAGGAATCACCCAGGAAGCACCCGCCCCGGTAAGGACGAACGGGCAACCGCGCGGGTTCCCGGGGGCAGTCAGCCTCCGCCGCCCGAACCGGGCGCGAGCGCCGACCAGTTGACCGTCACCTCGCCCTGCCGCCGTCTGCGCGGATCGTCCGCGAGCGGCCAGTCGGCCGCCAGATCCCGTACGGCCCTGATCCACCGCTGCCGCGCGCCCAGCGAGGCGTACGGAGCCGCCGCCGCCCACGCCCGGTCGAAATCGCGCAGGAACGCGTGGACCGGCTCGCCCGGCACATTGCGGTGGATCAGCGCCTTCGGCAGCCGCTCGGCCAGATCGGAGGGCCGGTCGAGCGAGCCGAGCCGGGTCGCGAACGTCACCGTCCGTGGCCCCTCGGGGCCGAGCGCGACCCACACATGCCGCCGGCCGATCTCGTCGCACGTCCCCTCGACCAGCAGTCCGCCGGGCGCGAGCCGGGCGCACAGCCGCGCCCAGACCGCGGCGACCTCGTCCTCGTCGTACTGCCGCAGCACATTGGCCGCGCGGATGAGCACCGGACGTACGCCCCCGGGGAGCGGGACCTCGAAGCCGCCGTGCCGGAACCGGAGCCCGTCGCGCTCGTACGGGCGCGCGGCGGCGACCCGGGCCGGATCGATCTCGACGCCGACGACCACGGTGCGCGGCTCCGCCGTACGCAGCCGCCGCAGCAGCTCGACCGCCGTCCAGGGGGCCGCGCCGTACCCCAGATCCACCACGACCGGGGCCGTCGAGCGGCGCAGCGCGGGACCGTGTGTGGCGGTGATCCAGCGGTCCATGCGGCGCAGCCGGTTCTGGTGGGTGGTGCCGCGGGTGACCGTGCCCACCGGGCGGGGAGAACGGGAGGTCGCGGACGCCATGGGAATGAGCGTAACCACCTGGACGGGGAAGTCCGAGGTGGGAAGTCCGAGGTCCAGGACGGTTGAGCGGTCGCCGGTAATGATTTGGCAAAACGGAAATGCCGGAGAGGATTCCGCTGTTGTCCGCCTCGGAGGGTCCACCAACCCTCTTTTCGCCGTGCTCCGAATCTCCGCGCGAGAGGACCGTAGACGTGAGCCAGTACGTGTCCCGTATCGCAGGCACGTTCGTGGGACCACCCCGTCTGAGGCTCCCCGGCCAGCATCGCCGGCCACGCCGGATCGCCATGCTCAGCGTCCACACCTCCCCGCTGCACCAGCCGGGTACGGGCGACGCGGGCGGCATGAACGTCTATATCGTCGAGCTGGCGAAGCGGCTGGCCGCCATCGACATCGAGGTGGAGATCTTCACCCGCGCCACGACCGGCGGCCTGGACCCGGCGGTCGAGCTGGCGCCCGGGGTGCTCGTACGGCATGTGGACGCCGGCCCGTACGAGGGCCTGGCCAAGGAGGAGCTGCCCGCCCAGCTCTGTGCCTTCACGCACGGGGTGATGCAGGCATGGGCCGGCCAGCGCCCCGGCTACTACGACCTCGTCCACTCCCACTACTGGCTGTCCGGCCATGTCGGCTGGCTCGCCTCCGAGCGGTGGGGCGTCCCGCTCGTCCACGCCATGCACACCATGGCGAAGGTCAAGAACGCCGCGCTCGCGGAGGGCGACCGGCCAGAGCCCGCGGCCCGGGTCATCGGCGAGACCCAGGTCGTCCGCGCCGCCGACCGGCTGATCGCCAATACGGACGAGGAGGCCGCGGAGCTGGTCCGCTTCTACGACGCGGATCCGGCCAAGGCCGCCGTCGTCCACCCCGGGGTGAACCTGGAGTGTTTCTGTCCGGCCGACGGCCGCGCCGCGGCCCGGGCCAGGCTGGGGCTTCCGCGGGACGCCTTCATTCCGCTCTTCGCGGGCCGTATCCAGCCGCTGAAGGCCCCTGACGTGCTGCTGCGCGCCGTGGCCGTGCTCCTGGAACAGAATCCCTCGCTGCGTCGAAATCTGGTCGTGCCGGTCGTCGGCGGCCCGAGCGGCAGCGGCCTGGCGAAGCCGGAAGGGCTCCAGAAGCTCGCCGCGCGGCTCGGGATCGCCGATGTCGTGCAGTTCCGGCCGCCGGTGGGCCAGACCCGGCTCGCGGACTGGTTCCGGGCCGCGTCCGTACTGGTCATGCCCTCGTACAGCGAGTCCTTCGGCCTGGTCGCCATAGAGGCACAGGCGGCGGGCACCCCGGTGGTGGCGGCGGCCGTGGGCGGGCTGCCGGTGGCGGTACGGGACGGGGCGACCGGTTTTCTGGTCCGGGAGCGTGAACCGGCGGCCTACGCGCGGGCGCTGCGCGAGTTCCTCGACCACCCGGAGCTGGTGGACCGGATGGGCGCGGCGGCCTCGCGCCATGCCCAGTCCTTCGGCTGGGACACGTCGGCGTCGGCGACGGCCGACGTCTACACGGCCGCGGTGCACGACCACCGGCGGAACGCACGCGCGCACCACGGCTGACGCACGCGCCCCACCACGGCTGACCTACGCGCGCACCACGGCGGAAGGTACGCGCGCACCACGGCTGAACGCACGCGCGCGCGATCGCGGAACGTACGCGCGCACCACGGCTGACGTACGCTCGCCCCATGGCCGACGGACAGCAGATCTCCCGGGACTCCTCGCCCTCGGCGCGGGCCGCGCGGGTCATCGAGCAGACGCTGAAGGACGCCGAGCTGGGGTGGGAGAGCCCGGAGTCCGGCTCGTACGTCGTCACCCTCCCCGGCACCCGCAAGCTCTCCACGACCTGCTCCCTGCGCGTCGGCCGGCACGCGCTGTCCCTCAACGCCTTCGTGATCCGGCACCCCGACGAGAACGCGGAGGGTGTTCACCGCTGGCTGCTCGAACGCAACCTCAAGCTGTACGGGGTGAGTTACGCGGTCGACGGGCTCGGGGACATCTATCTGACGGGCAAGCTCCCGCTGACCGCCGTCACCGAGGACGAGATCGACCGGCTGCTCGGCTCGGTGCTCGAAGCGGCGGACGGATCGTTCAACACCCTGCTGGAGCTGGGGTTCGCGAGTGCGATCCGCAAGGAGTACGCGTGGCGGGTGTCCCGGGGGGAGTCCACCCGGAACCTGGACGCGTTCGCCCATCTGACCCAGCGCCCGACCGGCACCACCGGTTCTTCCGCCTGACCCGCCAGGCTGTCCGTCCGGCCCGGAATCCCGCTGAACGACCGGGCGTTCGGCATCTTCCCGAGCGCCGAAGGTCATGGCATGCTCACCTCCAGACGCGCACCTGAACGCCGTTCACATACATGGAGGCGAGATCATGTCGATGGAGCCCCGACGCCAACGCGCCCTCGGCAGACGGACGGTGCTCAGCACCGCGATCGCCGTCGCCGCCACGGCCGGAGCGATGGCCACCGGACTCCCGGGAACCGCCGCCGCCGGTGAGCGCAGGCCACCGAGGACGTCCGCGCTCTGGCGCGAGTTCGCCGCCTCGCCGTACACCCACCCGCAGATTCCGTACGTAGGACGCGCCGGTCAGCGCGCCGGTGCGCGAAGCCTTCCCCGGTACCGGGTCGTGGCCGATGTCCGCGCGTACGGCGCCAAGGGCGACGGCTCCGTGGACGACGCCCCCGCCATCAACCGTGCCCTCGCCGCTGCCGCGGAGCGTGGCGGGGGCACGGTCTCCATCCCGCCGGGCACCTACCGGATCGACGATGTGATCCGGATCGCGCACAGCGGCGTCGTCCTGCGCGGCGCGGGCAGCGACCGTACGAAGCTGTACGCGACCCGGAATCTGACCGAGGTGATCGGCCCCTACGGCAGCCGTTTCGGCGGCAACAAATCCGGCTGGTCCTGGTCCGGCGGCCTCATCTGGCTCTGCCCGCAGGAGCGTTGGGACTCGCTCACCACCGCCATCAAGGCGAGCGACTGGCCTTGCGAGGGCTGGACGGGCAATGAGCGCGACGAGTGGAGCACCCTCACCGCCCTCGTCCGCGGCAACCGGGGCGACCGGTCCGTGACCGTGCGGGACGCCTCGAAGCTCAGGCGCGGACAGTTCGTCCTGCTCCAGCTCGCCGACGACGCGGACCACAGCCTCCTCAAGCACATGGCGGGCGACGGCCCCGGCACCGAGGCGTACGACTGGGCCGCCATGACCAAGCTGACGTCGTACGTACCGTACGAGTGGCCGGTGCGCATCACCGCCGTACGCGGTCGCGAGGTCACCCTGGAACGTCCGCTTCCGCTGGATGTACGCCCGGAGTGGGACCCGAAGTTCACCACCTCGGTCACCCCGCTGACCGGATCCGGTGTCGAGGGGCTGACCCTGGAGGCCGTCGAGACCCCCCAGTCCCCGCACCTCCTCGACAAGGGCTACAACGGGGTCGCGTTCCAGTGCGCGTACGACTGCTGGGCCGAGGACATCGTCGTACGCCATGTCGACAACGGCTTCGGCCTGATCGGCGCCTCCGCCTGCACCCTGCGCCATACCCGGGTCGCGGGCCGCGGCTCGCACCACCCGTACTACTGCCGCGAGGCCTCGCACGACAATCTGATCGAGGACTTCGTGATCGAGCGGCGTACGGTCCCGACGCCGGCGGGCACACAACTGCACGGCATCAATGTCGAGGGGCTGTCCAGCTACAACGTGTGGTCGCGCGGGCGGATGGAGATGGGCACGTTCGACACGCACCGGGGGATGCCCTTCGCCAACGTACGGACCGAGATCACGGTCAGCAACGACGGCCGGCACGGCGGCGACGCGATCGCGGGGCCGCTGTACGGGGCGCGGTTCGCACACTGGAACGTCACCGTCACCAATCAGCGCGCGGGGCTGATCAAGATCGACGAGATCGCTCCGTACAGCGTGACGGCCGGGATCAGTGAGGTGCGGGAGTTCGACCAGATCGATGTGCCGGACTTCCAGGGCGAGTTGCACACCCGGCTGGAGGCGTACGGCAGCCCCGGGGACATACGGCCGCGCAATCTCTACGAGGCACAGCGCGAGCTGCGCTGACGCGCTCGTCCCCGTTGCCGGACGGCCCTCGCCGACCCAGGATCGTATCGACGGCACAGTGGGCCTGACGTGCGTGGGACGGGTTCGATGGACGATGACGCAGAGCACCGCGATCGCCCCGGCGGCGTCGGAGGCGGCGGAGAGGAGGGCCGGGGAGGGCTGGACCGCAGGCGCTTCCTCGGGGGCGCCGCGGCCGGGGCCGCCGGTCTGGCGCTGGGCGCGGCTGCGGGCTGCGACTCCTCCGGCGGCGGGAACGAGCCACCCCGCCCCGACCGGAGCGCCGGCGGTACGGACCGGCCGGCCGCCGACGCGGCGGAGCGCGAGCGGCCGGGCAGCCCCGACTGGCGCATCCGCTCGGTGGGCCCGCCCGAGGCGGTCGAGGGCTATACCGACAGGGTGAGCGTCCTGCCGGGCGAGGAGTTCGGGCTGTACGTCTCGACCACCGCGCCCGGCTTCCGCGTCTCGGCGTACCGCGTCGGCTGGTACGGCGGGGCGCGGGCGCGGCTGGTCTGGCGCTCCGGCCGGATCGCGGGCCATGCCCAGCGCCGTCGCCCGCTGATGATCGCCGAGACCCGTACCGTACGGGCGGACTGGGACCGTACCGCCACTGTCCGCACCGACGGCTGGCCGGAGGGCGCCTATCTGCTCCGGCTGGACGCGGACAACGGACACCAGCGCTATGTCCCGCTGATCGTGCGCTCGACGAGCGCGGCGGGCAGGACGGTGCTGATCCACGCCCCCGCGACCTGGCAGGCGTACAACCTGTGGGGCGGCTCCAGCCTCTACCAGGGGGACGACGGCGCCTACGCGACGCGGTCGTTCGCCGTCTCCTTCGACCGGCCGTACGACAGGAGCGGCGCGGAGAAGTTCCTGGTCTACGAGCGTGCCCTCGTGGTCCTCGCGGACCGGCTCGGCATTCCGCTCGCGTACACCACGGGGGTGGACGTCCACCTCGCCCCGTCCGTACTGCGGGACGCCACGGCGGCGGTCTCCCTCGGCCACGACGAGTACTGGACCCCGGAGCAGCGCCTGCATCTCACCCGGGCGCGCGACACCGGGACCAATCTGGCCATCCTGGGCGCCAACACCTGCTTCCGCCGGATCAGGCTGGAGAAGGGTTCGACGGGCGCCGTCCGCACGGTGGTCTGCTACAAGACCGCCGACCGGGACGACCCCTACCTGGAGGCCCACCCCACGATGGCGACCACCGACTTCCGGGTACCGCCCGCCGCCGACCCGGAATCCTCCCTGACCGGCGTCCTGTACGAGGGCTATCCGGTCGACGCCCCCTATGTCGTCCACCGGGCCGACCACTGGCTGTTCGCGGGGACCGGGGTGAAGCGGGGTGAGTCCTTCGGCCACCTGGTCGGGGTGGAGTACGACCGGGTCACCCCGGGGCAGCCGACCCCGGCGCGGCTGGAGATCGTCGCCCACTCCCCGCTCGTCTGCAAGGGGCGCGGCAGCCACGCGGACTCCGCGTACTACACCGTGCCGAGCGGCGCCGGGGTCTTCGCGTCCGGGACGATGCGGTGGGTCGAGGGGCTGATGGCGGGGACCGGGGAGAACGGCCGCAACCACGGGCTGGACGCGCGGACCGGGGCCTTCGTCACCCGCACGACCGAGAATGTGCTCCGCGCCTTCGCGAAGGGCCCGGCGGGGCGGACGATGCCGGAGCCGAGGGACAACGTACGGAGTGTGTACGGGGATACGGCGACGGCATGACGCGCGGGCGCGCGGCCCGCGCCGCCGCCTACGCGCCTCCGGCCTCGGGAGCGGTCGCCTTCACGGGCGCCCCGGCGGGTGCGGATGCCGGTGCCGGTGCCGGTGCCTGTTCCGACGCCGGCACCGACGGCGGATCTCCCTCCGTCCCCTCCGTCTCCTCTACCTCATCCGTCTCGTCCGCCGGCTCGGACAAGCCCCGCATCAGCAGCCAGTACCCCGCGCCCGCCACCGTCCCCAGGACCGCGCACGTGCCCCAGAGCCACGCGGCGCCGAAGCGGTCGATCACAAGGCCCGACATCAGCGGGGCCACCAGGGCCGCCACCGACCAGGACATGGTGTACATGCCCTGATAGCGCCCCCGGCCATGGACCGGCGAGAGCCGTACCACCAGTCCCGTCTGGGTGGGGGCGTTGACTATCTCGGCCAGGGTCCATACGCAGACCGTCAGCGCGTAGACGGCGATCGACCCGGCGAACGCCGTGAGGCCGAAGCCGTACCCCGCGAGGACCGACGAGATGATCAGCAGCCGGCGCGGGTCGCGGTGCTGGATGAAGCGGGTGACGGGGATCTGCATGACCACGATCAGGACGCCGTTGACCGCGATGGCGAAGCCGTAGTCGGCGCTGGTGAAGCCGTCGGCGCCCATCGCCACCGGCAGCCCGACATATGCCTGCTGGAAGATCAGCGACACGACGAAGGAGAGCGTCACGACGCTCATGAAGCGGCCGTCCCGCAGGACCGTCCCCATCCCGACCTTCGCCCCGGGCGCCGCTCCCGCGCCGTCGCTCTTGCCGGGGGTGGCGCGCCCGGTGCGCGCCGGAGCCCCGCCCGGCCCCCGTTCCGGTCGGGACTCCGGCAGTTTCAGGAAGACCAGTACGGCGCAGGCGAGCGTCATAGCGGCCTCGCCCAGGAACCCGGCGAGATAGCTGTACTGCGCGATGAACCCCGCGCCCGCCGACGAGATCGCGAAGCCCAGGTTGATCGCCCAGTAGTTCAGCGAGAACGCCCGCACCCGGTCCTCGGGCTTCACGATGTCCGCCATCATCGCCTGCACGGCGGGGCGCGACGCGTTGGAGGCCATGCCGACCAGGAACGCCACGGCCGCGATCGCGGCCGGATCCCGCATGAAGCCGAGCAGCGCGACGGACACGGCCGTGGACGACTGCGCGACCAGCAGCGTGGGCCGCCGCCCGAGCCGGTCGGTCATCACTCCCGCGACCAGCGACGAGATGACCCCGCCGAGCCCGTGCAGCGAGGCCACCAGACCCGCGTACGAGGCGGAGTAGCCCCGGTCCAGGGTGAGATAGAGCGCCATGAAGGTGGCGACGAAGGCGCCGAGCCGGTTGACCAGCGTGCTGGTCCACAGCCACCAGAACTCCCGGGGCAACCCCGAGACGCTCTCCCTGACAGCGCGTCTCAGACCGGCGGCCGACGTGGCGACTGACATGCGGAATCCCCCCGGAAACAGCGGTGGCGGCCGGACGGCCTGGTAAGTGGCCGAGTGGCCAACGGCAACTTACGTACCGCGGCTCCAGGACCGCCACTCAATTGACGGCAGACGTCAATCGAAGCCCGTGCCGTGGGCTCAGGTGGGTCCATTAGGCTTTGGCCCATGGCCGACGCACCGTACAAGCTGATCCTCCTCCGCCACGGCGAGAGCGAGTGGAACGCCAAGAACCTGTTCACCGGCTGGGTGGACGTCAACCTCACCGACAAGGGCGAGAAGGAAGCGGTCCGCGGCGGTGAGCTGCTCAAGGACGCCGGCCTGCTGCCCGACGTACTGCACACCTCCCTCCAGAAGCGCGCCATCCGCACCGCGCAGCTCGCGCTTGAGGCCGCGGACCGCCACTGGATCCCCGTCCAGCGCTCCTGGCGGCTGAACGAGCGCCACTACGGTGCGCTCCAGGGCAAGGACAAGGCCCAGACGCTCGCCGAGTTCGGCGAGGAGCAGTTCATGCTGTGGCGCCGCTCGTACGACACCCCGCCGCCGGCGCTGGAGGACGGCACGGAGTTCTCGCAGAGCGACGACCCGCGCTACGCCACGATCCCGAGCGAGCTGCGTCCGCGCACCGAGTGCCTGAAGGACGTCGTCGAGCGGATGCTGCCGTACTGGTACGACGCGATCGTCCCCGACCTGCTGACCGGCCGTACGGTCCTGGTCGCCGCGCACGGCAACAGCCTGCGCGCGCTGGTCAAGCACCTGGACGGGATCTCGGACGCCGACATCGCGGGCCTGAACATCCCGACCGGCATCCCGCTCGTCTACGAACTGGACGCGGACTTCCACCCGGTCACGCCGGGCGGCACGTACCTGGACGCGGACGCGGCGGCTGCCGCGATCGAGGCCGTGAAGAACCAGGGCAAGAAGAAGTAGCGCACCCCGCGCCCGTCCCGCGCACCGCGCGAAGCACCTCGCGCACCGCGCGGACACGCGAACAGCGCGCGAAAGGGCCCCGTCCGCGATACACCGCCGGACGGGGCCCTTCGTCGAGCTAACCGCACCCGCCGCCGCACTGGCACGAGCCGCCCGACTGGCAGCCGCAGCCGCAGCCCGAGCCGCAGCCGCATGCGCCGAGCAGGGGCAGACGGGTCACTGGGGCAGGGGCCGCGGGGGCTTCCTGCTGGGGGACGTGGGTAGGGGAATCGGCCATGGGATCCTCCTCGAAGGCGTGCCTGGATGGCGCCTGAGCCCATTGCATGCCCAGGGGGGCGGGCGCATCAACGGCGCATGTGCGCAGGCACCGCCGCGCGCTCCTTCGCGCCGTTCCTCTGTCCCGCGCGCCGCTCACTGCTTCCCGGCGCCGGATCGGGCGTTGCCCCCGTACCCGCCGCTACGCCCCTTCGACCGGGGTGTCCACCGGCTGGATCTCGTCCGCGTGCTCGCCCGTCACCAGGAAGACGACCCGCTTGGCGACCGCCACCGCGTGGTCCGCGAACCGCTCGTAGTAGCGGCCGAGCAGCGTCACGTCCACCGCCGTCTCGATGCCGTGCTTCCAGCGGTCGTCCATCAGGTGCTGGAAGAGCGTCCGGTGCAGCAGGTCCATCTCGTCGTCGTCCTGCTCCAGCTGGAGCGCCAGCTCGACGTCCTTGGTGATGATCACCTCGGCGGCCTTCGCCATCAGGCGCTGCGCCAGCTGACCCATCTCCAGGATCGTCGCGTGCAGATCGTGCGGCACGGGCGAGACCGGGAAACGGAGCCTGGCCAGCTTGGCGACATGCTGCGCCAGGTCGCCGGAGCGCTCAAGGTCGGCGCTCATCCGCAGGGAGGTGACCACGATCCGCAGGTCGGTCGCGACCGGCTGCTGCCGTGCCAGCAGCGCGATGGCCCTGGCCTCCAGGTCGTGCTGCAGGTCGTCGACCCGCTGATCGGCGGCGATCACGCTCTCGGCGAGCTTGAGATCCGCGTCCAGCATGGCCGTGGTGGCCCGCCCGATGGCGGAACCGACCAGCCGGGCCATTTCGACCAGGTCCTCGCCTATCGAGTCCAGTTCCTCGTGGTACGCGTCCCGCATGGGGTTGTCCCTCTCTTCACGTTCTTCACGTTCCTGCCCGGGGCCGGGGGCCGGGGGCCGTGCCCCCACGTTCCCACGGTCTGTCCACTACGCGTCCGGCTCCTCCATCCCAAATGAACCAATACTTTCCCCTTGGTGAACTCTGGGCGACGAGTGTCGGAGGAGACACTCTGATGGCTGGGAGAGTGTCCATGCCCGCGCATAACCTGGGATACATGGACGTGAACGCGGCGGTCGCCGCATTGGCAGCGATCGCCGGGGTGTGCACCGGCGTGATCGCCATGCTGGCGTTTCGCTGGAGCGAACGCGACCAGGCACGGCCCACCCGTACCTCCCTGCACACGGACGCCGTACTGCCCCCGGGCGTCGACACCGTACTGTCCGTGCTCCGCTCCTCCGCGGTCGTTCTCGACGAGAGCGACTCCGTGGTCAAGGCCAGCTCAGCGGCGTATGCCCTGGGCCTGGTCAGGGGCGGCAAACTCGCTGTCGAACCGATGCTGCACATGGCGCGCGACACCCGGCGCGACGGCGAGATAAGACAGGTGGAGCTGGATCTCCCCCGGCGCGGTACGGGCCGGGGGGAGGCCCTGGCGGTCTCCGCCCGGGTGGCTCCGCTCGGCTCCCGCCTCGTCCTGCTTCTGGTCGAGGACCTCACAGAAGCCCGCCGCATCGAAGCGGTACGGCGCGACTTCGTGGCGAATGTCAGCCATGAACTCAAGACCCCCACCGGCGCGCTCTCCCTGCTCTCCGAGGCCGTGATGGACGCCTCCGACGACCCCGAAGCGGTCACCCGCTTCGCCGGCCGCATGCAGATCGAGGCGACCCGGCTCACCAATCTCGTACAGGAACTCATCGACCTCTCACGGGTGCAGAACGACGACCCGCTGGAGGACTCGGAGTCCGTACGGGTGGACGAACTGGTCGCCGAGGCCATCGACAGGTCCCGGCAGCCCGCGTCCACCAAGCAGATCACCATGGCCTCGGGCGGAACGGCCGATCTGCATGTCTGGGGCAACCGCGGCCAGCTCGCCGCCGCTCTCGGCAATCTCGTCGAGAACGCCGTCAACTACTCCCCGGCCCGCACGCGCGTCGGTATCGCCGCGCACCGCGTCTCCGCCACCGGCGGGGACCTGATCGAGATAGCCGTGACCGATCAGGGCATCGGTATCTCGGAGAAGGACCGCGAGCGGATCTTCGAACGCTTCTACCGCGTGGACCCGGCCCGCTCCCGAGCCACCGGCGGTACGGGGCTCGGCCTCGCCATCGTCAAGCACGTGGCCGCCTCGCACGGCGGGGAGGTCACCGTATGGAGCTCCGAAGGCCAGGGCTCCACCTTCACCCTGAGGCTGCCCGAGGCGGGCGCCGGACGGGACCGAACACCCACCGGTCCGGACGAAGACGACCGGCCCTACGACACAGACCCCAGCATCGAGCTGGATCCCCCGACCGTGATTCCTGCCCCGGAGGTCCTTCCGTGACCCGAGTGCTCGTCGTCGAGGATGAGGAATCCTTCAGCGACGCCCTTTCCTACATGCTCCGCAAGGAAGGCTTCGAGGTCGCGATCGCGACCACCGGGCCCGCGGGGCTCGACGAGTTCGAACGCAACGGCGCCGACCTCGTCCTGCTCGACCTCATGCTGCCCGGCCTGCCGGGTACCGAGGTCTGCCGCCAGCTGCGCGGAAAGTCCAATGTCCCGGTGATCATGGTGACCGCCAAGGACAGTGAAATCGACAAGGTCGTCGGCCTGGAGATAGGGGCGGACGACTATGTCACCAAGCCCTTCTCCTCGCGGGAACTGGTCGCCCGTATCCGCGCGGTCCTGCGCCGTCGCGGTGAGCCGGAAGAGGTGGCCCCGGCCGCCCTGGAAGCGGGTCCGGTCAGGATGGACGTGGACCGCCATGTCGTGACGGTCTCCGGCGGCAAGGTCGACCTGCCGCTGAAGGAGTTCGACCTGCTGGAGATGCTGCTCCGCAACGCGGGCCGGGTGCTGACCCGTATGCAGCTGATCGACCGGGTGTGGGGCGCGGACTACGTCGGCGACACCAAGACCCTGGACGTCCACGTCAAGCGGCTCCGCGCCAAGATCGAGCCCGACCCCGGTGCCCCGCGGTATCTGGTGACGGTCCGCGGTCTGGGCTACAAGTTCGAGCCGTAAACCGGCCCCGGCGAGATCCGTCCGGACGGAGTCCGGCGCGGATGCCGTGGGAGGCGAGCCGTGAACCGGCTCGGGTGGCCCTGACGTGTGACTGTGGCGCCCTGCCGGGATTCCGGGCTGGGCGCCACAGCCATGTCTCAGCCCGTCGTCTCGTGCGAGGCGGACGCGGAGTCGGACGGCGTGTCCGACGGTGCGTCCGGCTGGCCACCCGGCTGGCCGCTCTCGCCCTCGGCGCCCCCGGCGGGGGTCCCCGACGTGCTGCCGGACGGGCCGCCCGCCGGAGATCCCGACGGCGTCCCGGACGGGGTCGGCAGCGTGCTCGGGCCCACTTCCTTGAAGAAGCTGTTCGCCGGCCAGACGAAGGCACGCAGCCCCACGTCGCCGGTCTTGCTGAACGTGAAGACGACCCGCTGCGCGTCGCCGTTCTTCGCGGCCTCACGGCCGTTCTCGATCATGGCGGAGGCGTTGCCCGCGCCACCGAGCTGGACGGAGCCCTGAGCCGGCACGGTGATCGGGCCCGAGCCCTTGGCCGAGGAGAGCTTCACCGTCGCGCCGGTGCCGGGCAGCTGGACCGAGTCGAGGGTCTGCGCGCTCCCACCGTTGTTGAAGACCGTGCCGGTGACGACCGCCGGGCCCTCCGCGTCGGCCTCGGGCTGGGTGACCACCGTCGCGTTCTGGATGGTGATGACGTCGACGGAGGTGGCGGCGTTGTCCGGCCGGACACCGAGGGTCTGCGCGTTGTTGCCGGCACCGCACGCGGAGAGCGTGGCGAGCGAGAACACGAGGGCGGTAGCGGCGAGGGCGCCGCGTCGAAGGCTGCGGCTCACGGCGGCGGCAACTCCTAGGACGTACGGACGGAGGGGCTGAGGACGAGCTGACCAACCTGAGATCGGGCTAAAGGAGCGTCAGCGGCCCTCAGGTTACCGAGCCGTTGTCGCGGCCCCGCACCCGACCCGCCCCCGACGGGTTCCGGCCGGTCCCGACCGCGCCGGGCGCACCGGCTCGTCATGCTGATCACACCCCTGATCACACCCCCCATCGGCCATGTGATCGCGGTGTTTCGCACGCCGTTCACATAATGCGGGTGATCAATTTCTCCGGCCGCCACACATTCCTTACGAATACCGTGCGAGGGGCCATGGTGATCAAATTCAGAATCCCTCGTACTTCCGCGGTACTTCCGATGTACTTCCGTCGCACTTCCCCTCGTACGAGTGACCGACATCCGAACGGAGTACGGGAACTTCGCCCCCTAGAATCCGACAAATCGGGACGTTCGGCCACTTCAGGAGGCGTTCCGCGACGGGTGGCGCGCGCGTTTCCGGGTGCCCGCGCAGCCGCTCCGACCTGCGAATACCCCCTTCCGGAAGCTGCTCGCAGCACGTTCCTGGCGCTGTTGTCAAGCCCCGAGATGCGCCCTGACCTGCGAAAACGCCATTCAGAAGATGCCATTCTCGTGTTACCCTGGATAGCCACGGAAGGGGTACCTGTCACATGACGTTCAAGGTTGGCGACACCGTGGTCTATCCCCATCACGGGGCCGCGCTGATCGAGGCCATCGAAACGCGCCAGATCAAAGGCGTGGACAAGACCTACTTGGTGCTCAAGGTCGCCCAGGGCGACTTGACGGTGCGTGTACCGGCGGACAATGCGGAGTTCGTCGGCGTGCGCGATGTGGTCGGTCAGGACGGGCTGGACCGGGTCTTCGAGGTGCTCAGGGCACCGTACGCAGAGGAACCGACGAACTGGTCCCGTCGCTACAAGGCAAATCTCGAAAAGCTCGCCTCCGGCGATGTCATCAAGGTCGCCGAAGTCGTGCGCGACCTGTGGCGCCGGGAACGTGAGCGCGGACTCTCCGCAGGTGAGAAGCGCATGCTCGCCAAGGCGCGGCAGATTCTTGTCAGCGAGCTGGCTCTCGCGGAGAACACGAATGAAGACAAGGCCGAGGCTCTGCTCGACGAGGTCCTCGCGTCCTGAATATCTTGACGCAGTGAAGCACTAGCACTGAATGCCGTGGTGCCCGCTGACCAGCTATGAGGAAAAGGCTGCGTCGCCGGGCGCTGCGGCATGCCCGTATACCCGCATCCCGTCCGACATTCCGTATACATCCCCCGTACACATTCACTTGTCGTGATACTCGCGACACGCATGTGTCGTGTCGCGACGTGTCCGCCTCATGGCCGGCGCGGTACGTCTCGACCCGGGTGTCACGGAAGGGTCCGGTCAAGGCGTCGCGCCCGGCACGCTGTGGCCATACCCATGTCGGCCGAGGAAACAAACCTGCCGGAGTGCAACCGATGTCAGAGGAAGCCAGGCCCCACCGCACCGCCGCGGTGATCCCCGCCGCAGGCCGGGGCGTACGGCTCGGTCCCGGCGCCCCCAAGGCGCTCCGCACCCTGGGCGGCACACCGATGCTGATCCACGCCGTCCGCGCGATGGCCGCGTCCCGTGCCGTCTCGCTCGTCGTCGTGGTCGCGCCGCCCGAGGGCGCCCCCGAGGTCAAGAACCTCCTCAACGAACACGCGCTGCCCGAGCGCACGGACTATCTCGTCGTACCCGGCGGTGAGACCCGCCAGGAGTCGGTACGGCTCGGTATCGAGGCCCTCCCCGACGGCATCACCGCGGTCCTGGTCCATGACGCGGCCCGCCCGCTCGTGCCCGTCGACACCGTGGACGCCGTGATCGAGGCCGTACGCGACGGAGCGCCCGCCGTCGTGCCCGCGCTGCCGCTCGCGGACACCGTCAAGCAGGTCGAGCCCCGGGCGAAGGGCGAGCCCGAGCCGGTCGTCGCCACCCCCGAGCGAGCGCTGCTGCGCGCCGTACAGACCCCGCAGGGCTTCGACCGCGAGACGCTCCAGCGGGCCCATCGCAGCGAGACGGCGGTCGGTGAGGGCGCCACGGACTGCGCCGGTATGGTCGAACGGCTCGGCGCGCCCGTGGTGGTCGTACCGGGACACGAGGAGGCGTTCAAGGTGACCCGGCCGCTGGATCTGGTGCTGGCCGAGGCGGTACTCGCCCGGAGGAGGGCCAACGATGGCTTCTGACAGCCTGCCGCCAGTGGCCGTGGCGCTGCCGCGGGTCGGAATCGGCACCGATATCCACGCCTTCGAGGAGGGCCGCGAGCTGTGGTGCGCGGGCCTGCTCTGGGAGGGCGAGGGCCCCGGACTCGCCGGCCACTCCGACGCGGACGTCGTCGCGCACGCCGCCTGCAACGCGCTGTTCTCCGCGGCCGGCCTCGGCGATCTGGGGGCCCACTTCGGCACCGGCCGCCCCGAGTGGTCGGGCGCGTCCGGGATCACCCTCCTCACGGAGGCCGCCAGGATCGTCCGGGCCGGGGGCTTCACGATCGGCAATGTCGCCGTCCAGGTCGTGGGCGTGCGGCCGAAGATCGGCAAGCGGCGGGAAGAGGCGCAGAAGGTACTCTCCGCGGCGGTCGGCGCGCCGGTCTCGATCTCCGCCGCCACCTCCGACGGGCTCGGCTTCACCGGCCGGGGCGAGGGGCTGGCCGCGATCGCCACGGCGCTGGGGGTACGGAACGGCTGACCGGCCGACAACCGGCCGGCCGGCGACTGCCCGGCCCACGGCTGACGGCCGGCGACCGCCCCGCCCACGGCTGACGGCCGCGACCGACGGCCCGCGAACGACGCCCGCCGACCGACCGGCCTGAAATACCGGTCGGCGGGCGTGGGTTGGGGGAGCATCGGCGGATACGCGAACCAGCGTTCGCCCCTCCGGTTCACCCCCGTGTGCCAGGTATCAGGAAGGCAGTCATGTCAGCCGAACTCTCCGAGGACCTCAAGCAGCTCCTCGACGGGCCGATCTTCGTCAACATCGCCACCATCCAGCCCGACGGCAGCCCGCAGGTGTCGCCGGTCTGGGTGAAGCGCGACGGGAACGACGTGCTCATCTCGACGACCGTCGGCCGCCGCAAGGAGCAGAACCTGCGCCGTGACCCCCGGGTGACGGTCGTCGCGCAGCCCGCCGACGCCCCGTACACGTACGCGGAGATCCGCGGCACCGCGGATCTCACCACCGAGGGCGGCCAGGAACTGATCAACGAGCTGTCGCTCAAGTACACCGGCAAGCCGTACGCCGAGTTCAACCCGGCCTCCGCCGACGACGCCGAGCGTGTCGTCGTCCGTATCACCCCGCGCAAGGTCGTCGGCCGCGTCTGACCTCGGCCGGCCGGGGAAACAATTGTCACGCTTCGGTGTCCCCGCGGCCCAAAGGGTCGCGGGGCACTACCCCGGGCGCACTACCCTTGTCGCGTGACTATTCGGCTGTACGACACCGGTGCCCGGCAGATCCGTGACTTCACCCCGCTCACGCCGGGCTGTGTCTCGATCTACCTGTGTGGCGCCACCGTGCAGGCCGCGCCCCACATCGGGCACATCAGGTCGGGACTGAACTTCGACATCATGCGCCGCTGGTTCGAGTACCGCGGCTACGACGTGACGTTCATCCGCAACGTCACGGACATCGACGACAAGATCATCACCAAGTCGGCCGCCCAGGGCCGGCCGTGGTGGGCGATCGGCTACGAGAACGAGCGCGCCTTCAACGCGGGCTACGACGTCCTCGGCTGCCTGCCCCCCACCTACGAACCGCGCGCCACCGGCCACATCACCGAGATGATCGAGATGATGCGCGGCCTGATCGAGCGTGGTCACGCGTACGAGGCAGACGGCAACGTCTACTTCGACGTCCGCTCCTTCCCCGGCTATCTGGAGCTGTCCAACCAGGACCTGGACGATCTGCGCCAGCCCTCGGGGGAGGGCGAGACCGGCAAGCGCGACCAGCGGGATTTCGCCATGTGGAAGGCCGCCAAGCCCGGCGAGCCGTCCTGGGAGACCCCCTGGGGACGAGGCAGGCCCGGCTGGCACCTGGAGTGCTCGGCCATGGCCCACAAGTACCTGGGCACCGTCTTCGACATCCACGGCGGCGGCATCGACCTGATCTTCCCGCACCACGAGAACGAGATCGCGCAGGCCAAGGCGTACGGCGACGAGTTCGCCAAGTACTGGGTGCACAACGCCTGGGTCACCATGAGCGGCGAGAAGATGTCCAAGTCGCTCGGCAACTCGGTGCTGGTCTCCGAGATGGTCAAGCACTGGCGCCCGATCGTGCTGCGCTACTACCTCGGCACCCCGCACTACCGCTCGATGATCGAGTACAGCGAGGAGGCCCTGCGCGAGGCGGAGTCCGCCTTCGCGCGGATCGAGGGCTTCGTCCAGCGGGTCGTGGAGAAGGCCGGGGGCGTGGTGGAGCCGGCCGGGGAGGTGCCGCCCGCCTTCGCCGAGGCCATGGACGACGACCTCGGTGTCCCGCAGGCGCTGGCGGTCGTCCACACCACCGTCCGCCAGGGCAACTCCGCGCTCGCCGCCGACGACAAGGAAGCGGCCGTCGCCCGGCTCGCCGAGGTACGGGCCATGCTCGGAGTCCTCGGTCTGGACCCGCTCGACCCGCACTGGGCCGGCGAGACGGACCGCGGCGAAGATCTGCACGGCGTCGTGGACACGCTCGTACGGCTCGTACTGGAACAGCGCGAGGCGGCGCGCGGTCGCAAGGACTGGGCCTCCGCCGACGCCATCCGGGACCAGCTCCAGCAGACCGGACTCGTTATCGAGGACGGCCCGACGGGCCCGCGCTGGACGCTCGGACCGCGCTGACCTGGGCATATGTGCCGCCCGGCGCTCCGGGCGGCACACTTGCGTACGCTGACGCGTAAAACTTGACGTCGCGCACGCACGTCCGAAACACCTCTGAAGCAACGAAACAGGTAGGTCATGGCCGGGAACAGCCAGCGCAGGAACCGCCGCACGTCCAACAAGAAGGGCGCGCAGGTCGGCAGCGGTGGCAAGCGACGCCGCGGGCTTGAGGGCAAGGGCCCGACACCGCCCGCGTCCGCGCGCAAGGGCCATGTCCAGAACCGCGCCGCCAACGCCAAGGCCAAGCAGACCGCGCGCCGCCAGGTCGCCCGTCGCGGCGGCAAGGGCACCAGCGAGATGGTCGTCGGCCGCAACCCCGTCTTCGAGGCGCTGCGCGACGGCGTGCCCGCCTCGATGCTCTACGTACAGCAGTTCATCGACAACGACGAGCGTGTCCGTGAGGCGCTCCAGCTCGCGGCCGACCGCGGTGGCATCCATCTGATGGAGGCGCCCAAGCCCGAGCTGGACCGGATGACGAACGGCCTGAACCACCAGGGCCTCGTCCTCCAGGTCCCGCCGTACGAGTACGCCCACCCCGACGACCTCGCCGCCGCGGCCTTCGACGACGGTGAGGACCCGCTGATCGTCGCGCTCGACGGGGTCACCGACCCGCGCAACCTCGGCGCGGTCGTCCGCTCCGTCTCCGCCTTCGGCGGGCACGGTGTCGTCGTACCGGAGCGGCGCGCCGCCGGGATGACGGCCGGTGCGTGGAAGTCGTCGGCCGGTACGGCGGCCCGCACGCCGGTCGCCCGCTGCACCAACCTGACCCGCACGCTTGAGGCGTACAAGAAGGCGGGCCTGACCGTCGTCGGCCTCGCGGCGGACGGCGAGGCCGAGGTCGGTGACCTCGAAGCGCTCGGCGGTCCCGTCGTGATCGTCGTCGGCAGCGAGGGCAAGGGGCTGTCCCGGCTGGTCGGCGAGACCTGCGATGTCCGGCTCCGGATCCCGATGCCGGGCGGCGCCGAGTCGCTGAACGCCGGGGTCGCCGCGGGAGTGGTGCTGTACGAGGCGTCGCGCCGCCGGTCCTGAGGGCGGTCCGCGCGACCCTGAACGGGCCTCCGTAGTGATCTTGACGGGTCTCGGACATTTCCCGCGCGTCAAGGCAGTGTCCTAAACACAAGTCACTCGGTTAGATGAGTGTGGACACCAGAACGCCCCGGCCCGGGTTCGACGATCAGCCCCCGCTGAGCATGCTCAAAGTGGACTGCGACCCCGCGCAGGTCATCGTGAACCACGCCAGCTTCCGGGTGAAGCTCGCAACGCCCCAGCGCCCCGGCGCCGCGCGCGCCGCGGCCGCGGACACCGCGCGTATGCCCCGCATGAGCGGTGGGGGCGGCGGGGGCGGCGGTGGAGCGGCGCGCCGCAGAGCGCCCGTCGTCTGGAGCGGGAAGTCCGAGCCGGGGGACCCCGGAGCCAGCGGACTCCTCCAGGCCGTACGGAACTCCTCCGCCCTGCCGGCGCGCGGCGCGTACCGCGACACGCCCGGTCTGCCAGAAGCACCCGGAAGGGGGTACGACGCCGGGGCCACCCAGGTCATCCCGCGGATCGATGTGGAAGGCGACACGACGGTACCGACACCCGTCGTCGGCCCCCGCGTGGGCGAACCAGCCCCGGCCGGTGCCCCCCGCACCACCGCCACACCACTGCTGCCGCCCATGCGGCAGGCGGTCGGCGCGTACGACACGGCCCCCGACACCGACGCGCGCCACGACTCCACCCGCTACGACTCCACCCGCTACGACTCCGGCTACGACGCCGGATACGGCGCGCCCGACGAGGAGCCGTATGAGCTCGGCCCCGACTCCGACGAGCGGGACCGCTCCCTGCGGCACGGCGCGGAGGGCGCGCGCGCCGGCGACGCGGGCGTACGGCACGCGTACTACCCGGGCCGCCGGATGAACCTCGGCGTGGTGCTGCTCCCGCTCCGCGTCTTCCTCGGTTTCATCTCGATCTACGCCGGCATGGGCAAGCTCTGCGACCCCGTCTACTTCGACGGCGGCGAGCGCGGCTCGATGGTGAAGTGGCTCAACTCCCTGCACCCCTGGGCCCTCGCGGAACCGCTGCGGGACTTCGCGCTCTCCCACCCCGTCGGCGCGGGACTCAGCGTCGCCTTCCTCCAGATCGTGGTCGGCGTACTGACGGTCCTCGGCCTCTGGCAGCGGGTCGCCGCCTCCTTCGGGGCGCTGCTCTCGGCGGCGCTGCTGCTGACCGTCAGCTGGCGGACCGTCCCGGCGTACGACGCGCCCGACATCATCTACCTCGCCGCCTGGTCCCCGCTGATCATCGCGGGCGCCCCGGTCTACTCCGTGGACGGGCGGCTCGCGGGCGAGGCCTGGCGCAGGCTCGGGCCCCGCTCCGAGATCTGGGATCTGCGGCGCCGGGTGCTGCGCCGGGGCGCGGTCGTGGCGACCGTCGTCATCGGTCTCACGCTGCTGGTCGGCTCGGTCCTGGGCGGCGCCGTACGCTCCGCCGAGATGGTGACCGTGCCGGGACCCAATGTGGACCCGGTCAACCAGCTGCCGGGCGTCCCGCTGCCGCAGAAGCGCGGCGGAGGCACCAGCAGCGCGTCCGGTTCGCCCGACAGCGGTGCTGCCGAGGGCGGTTCGTCGTCCGAGCCGTCCGCGAGCCGCTCGGGCAGCCCCACCGCCCCGCAGACCGCGCCCGGCAGTGACGGGCAGGTCCGCGAGAGCGGGGGCGCCACGACGGGTACGGGACGGATTCAGCAGCCCCCCAGCCAGACACAGGGCACCGTCCAGCAGGCCCCGCGGACGGCGGAGCAGGCGCCGCCGCCGTCCAGCAGCCAGGGACCGGCCTCCACGGGCGGTACGGGCGGCGACGGAAGCGGCGGAGGCAGCGGCAGCGGCAGCAGCGGGGACGGGGGAGCCGGCACCGGAGGCTCGTCCTCGGGCGGCGGCAACCGCAACCCGATCGGCGGCCTGCTCGGCTGACGTCGTCACGTAAGCCGACCGAGGACAGGAACTGAGGGCAGGAACTCAGGGCGGGAACTCGGGGCGGGAACCGAGAGCAGGACCGAGGGGCGGCCACCCGAGCGGGGTGGCCGCCCCTCACTGGTCGCCCAGGAGGGCCGTCAGCGTCCTACGGGGCTTCCGGGGCTCCCGGGATGCCCGGGAAGGGGCGCGGCGCCCGTGACGGGGCCCGCAGGGCGCCCGGGGCCGCCGGCCGCCAGCTCCTTGGCCGCCTCCGTGAGGTCCTTCGCGGTGTCGATGGCCCGCCAGTACGCCCCGTTCGGCAGCGGATAGCCCGCCAGCCGGCGCTGCCGCGCCAGCCGGGGGAAGGTGGTCCGCTCGTGGTCGCCGCGATCGGGCAGCAACTCGACGAAGCCCGTGGAGAACACGTACACCCCCGCGTTGATCAGATACGGCGACGGGGGCGACTCGATGAAGTCGAGGACATGACCGAACTCGTCCGTCTCGACGGCCCCCCACGGGATCCGCGGCCGGGCGAGCGCGAGTGTCGCGGTCGCGTCACGCTCGGCGTGGAACGCGGCCATCTCGCGCAGCGAGAAACGCGTCCAGATGTCGCCATTGGTGGCGTACCAGGGCTGATCGGGGGCGGGCAGGCGCGCGGCGGCGTACTTGAGGCCGCCGCCGCGCCCCAGCGGCTCGGGCTCCACCACGGTGGTGACACGCAGCGGAAGATCCGCCGAGTCCAGCCATTCCTGGAGGACTTCGGCGAGATGGCCGCACGAGATGACGACATCGGTCACGCCCTCGGCGGCGAGCCAGGAAAGCTGATGGCCGATGATCGGGGTCCCCGTTCCGGGGATCTCGACCATCGGCTTGGGCCGGTCATCGGTGTACGGGCGCAGCCGCGACCCCTGGCCGCCCGCGAGAACCACGGCCTGCGTCGGATACGTATGCATGCCGTGAACGATAGGCGGGCCGGACAAGGAGCCGGCGGTCAGTCCCCGCGGTCAGCTCCCCGCGCTCTGCTGGGAGACGCCGTACGCGAACGAGGTGTCGCACACGGGACGCGAGAAGGACTGCGCGCGCGTCGGGCCGTAGGAGGCCACGGCGGCGCGGCCGAGGGCCCGCGCGATCGACATGCAGTGCTTGGCGAGCGACGGGCGCTCCTCGACCTGCCGCTGAAGGTGCGTCAGGGCGATGCCGGGATCCTTCTCCTGAAGCTCCACGAGGAGCTGGTCGCGCAGAATGTCCTGGGGTGTACGGGACTTGGCCCGGACCGATGCGGTGTCCGAAGAGGCGGTCAGGACCTGCGACTCGGAGTTGCTGGCCGCCCACGGGACGCGGGCGACCGCGAGGGTCCCGGAGAGCACCAGGACGACGGGCAGTACGAGAGCGAGAGTTCGGCCGATACGGCGGGCTGTGTGGGTCACGCAGGCGAGCGTAGCGGTCAGTAATGATTTGGCGACATTTAGTCACTCGTGTGAGGGATGGTTCGACCGGACTTTTCGAATCGGGTGTTGACGCGCCCTGTCCGAAATGGCCGGTCTGCCGGGGTATTTGTCGACAGACGCGGACGGCCCCGCACCGGAGTGCGGGGCCGTGCGGACGAATTCGGACCGGGGGCTCTGCGGGCGCGTCAGCCGTACGCGCCGTGCGCGCCCGTAAACCTGCCGTCCTGGCCGTTCTTCGGCCGTTCCGGCTGTACCCCTAGTCGGTCAGACGCTCACCGGTCGAGGTCGAGAAGACATGCGTCTCACCGGCGCGCGGGACGACATGCAGCTTGGCGCCCTTCTCCGGTACGGCGCGGCCGTTGACGCGGACCACGAGGTCCTTCTTCTCGCTGCCGAGGTCGGCGGTGCCGTAGACGTAACCGTCGGCACCCAGCTCCTCGACGACATTGACGGTCACGGCCAGACCGGCCGGAGCGTCCTTGGAGAGCGCGCCACCGGCGCCGCTCTCCTCCGCGAGATCGAAGTGCTCGGGGCGGACACCGACCGTGACGGTCTTGTCACCCTTGTCCGCGGCGGCGGCGAGCGCGTCACGGGAGACCGGCACGACGCTGTTGCCGAACTTCACACCACCGTCGGTGATCGGCACCTCGACCAGGTTCATGGCCGGGGAGCCGATGAAGCCGGCGACGAAGAGGTTGTTGGGGCGGTCGTACATGTTGCGCGGCGAGTCGACCTGCTGGAGCAGACCGTCCTTGAGAACCGCCACCCGGTCGCCCATGGTCATGGCCTCGACCTGGTCGTGGGTCACGTACACCGTCGTGATGCCGAGGCGGCGCTGGAGCGACGCGATCTGCGTACGGGTGGAGACACGGAGCTTGGCGTCGAGGTTCGACAGCGGCTCGTCCATGAGGAACACCTGCGGCTCACGCACGATGGCGCGCCCCATCGCGACACGCTGCCGCTGACCACCGGAGAGGGCCTTCGGCTTGCGGTCGAGGTACTCGGTGAGGTCGAGGATCTTCGCGGCCTCTTCGACCTTCTTGCGGATCTCCGCCTTGTTCACACCGGCGATCTTGAGCGCGAAGCCCATGTTGTCGGCGACGGACATGTGCGGGTACAGCGCGTAGTTCTGGAACACCATGGCGATGTCCCGGTCCTTCGGCGGCAGATGCGTGACATCGCGGTCACCGATACGGATGGCGCCGCCGTTGACGTCCTCAAGACCCGCGAGCATGCGCAGGGAGGTCGACTTGCCGCAGCCGGACGGACCGACGAGGACGAGGAACTCGCCATCCTCGATCTCGATCTCCAGCTGGTCGACAGCGGGCTTGGTGGAACCCGGGTAAACGCGGGTTGCCTTGTCGAACGAGACAGTTGCCATGGCGATGTGTCCCCTCACCGGCAGGAACGTGCCGGACGATCCGAGTAAAGGAGTGGGTCCTCCGCCGGGGGCGGAGGATGGGTCTAGTCCACCTGGGTGAACTTGAGGTGACGGTACCTGTCCATTACTGATCTGTCAGTAGTCCTGCACGAACGAAATTTCTGGCGGAGCGGTGATCGAAGCCGGTTACACTGCTCGGGCATGCCTCCTTAGCTCAGTTGGCCAGAGCAACGCACTTGTAATGCGTAGGTCGTCGGTTCGAATCCGACAGGGGGCTCCAGCTGGAGGCCAGGTCAGGGAGTATTTGCTCCTCGGCCTGGCCTTTTTCTTCTGGCTCCTGCGTGAGCGGTGCGTGAGGTGCATGAGCGGAGGTGTCGGGCACCGTCTTCCGGGCACGGGGGACGGCCGCCGCCGCGCGCTCGGTCAGCTCCTCCTCGTACTCCTCGAACAGCTCCATGTACGGCCCTGGGCCACTCTTCATGCCCTGGGAGGCACATGCCTGATGAAGTTCTCACGCCGCCCCGGCTGTTCACGCTGGAGCGCGACCACGACGTCACGGGAGTCTCCGGCACCGGGACAGTGGCCGACGGCGTTGTCCGGCCGGACGGCACCGTCTCGATTCGAGCCTGCCGGGCCCGCTGTGCCACGGTGTGATCGCCAAGGACGGCACCGTGTATCTGGCAATGGCACGGACCCGTGGCCGGCCGCCCAGCTGGAGGCGATAGAGAAGGCCGCGGCGGCCATCTGCCCGGCAAGCGGCTGGTCGCGGAGGGGGGTGCGGACGGTACGAGGTGGGCCCGGGGGGGCACCGAGACCGTACGGGACCGTCAGTGACCACCCCGCCCGACCCAGGCGTGTACAGCAGCTCCACCCAGACGTATCAGGAGGTACAGAAGCTGGGCAGGGGAGTTGACCGCATCGAAATGAAGCTGGACGAGGTCCTCCGGGAGACCTCGGACATTCGTGGCGACGTCGCCGATCACGAGTCCCGGCTCCGCGTGCTGGAGCGTGCTCGGTGGCCTCTGCCCACGATCACCGCCCTGGCCGCTGTCGCCGCCGTGGTGATCGCGCTCTACCGCTGACCCGCACGCGCCACGCCCCTCCGTCCAGCTTCCGGGCTGGAGAGAGGGGCGCTCTCCGCGTTCCCCGCCTAAGGCGCCCTCAGCAGCCGAGGACCTTGCCGGCGTCCTGCTCCGGGTCGCGTTGGGACTACCGCGGTTACACCCAGACGCTTCTCTGGGTTCCCCAGCCCCAAGCGCCGAGGGCTTCGCCGCCATAGGCACCTGCCTGGACGTACACACGCCCATCCGGACGCAGACGGCCCGTTTCCCTGATCGCCGTTGTTGTCGGCCTGTCGGTGCAGGGCCCTCGCGTATACCGCCAGCTTTCGGCACTGGACCCGAAAGCCAGGCTCCAAAGCTGATCCGGTCCCTGTTTGCGGACGCACCGGGCTGTCACGGTGCCTTTCAGTTCATACCGATCACCGGTCCGGGTGACCGTGCCCTTGATGTCCACGTCGTAGTAATTCTGGGCATAGTTACTGCCCGACTTGTAGGTCACATGGAAATCCTTTGACGCGGCAGCCGCGGGGTTGATCCCGCTCAGCGTGACCAGCACCGCCGTTACCGCACAGAGCGCGAACCGGACCGTGGCCCGGCAGGCCCCAACCGCCCATTGCCTGGACGTCATCGTTCCTCCAGAGGAGTCGAAGAAGTTCGGATCTCTCGCTGGGACTGTCGAGGAGAGGAAACCGCGAGGCCCGGGTCACGGGGTTCTTCACCACCGCGCCCGGGCCCTGGACCGACGGGGAGTCAATACGGCGCCTGCCGTGATCAGCCGACAGAGAACCTTGACCACCTCGCCCTCCGGTATCGACCGCAATACCCCACTACGTACAATCCCGCTCCTCACCCTGCCCGCAACGACCCCCGGCATAGCCGAGGCGCGGCAGGACAACCCCAAGGGGTGACAGGGGAAAAACGTGGGTTCGATACGGCCGGGCCACCAGCCGGGCTGAAGGAAGCCTGATCGCCCTCTACCGCTGACCCGCACGCACCGCGCCCCCTGTCTCGCCTTCACGGGCTGGGCAGGTGGCATTTTCGTCGGTCAGGTCCGCTGGTCAGGCTCGCACGTGTAGAAGATCACCGGCGCTCCGTCAGGGACGTCAGTCCCGGAGGCCCGGAGCGGCGTACACGCGTCCGCGTAAACGACTTCACACCGCCGCGTCCCTGCTCTCCTAACGGGAGGGCGGGGGCGCTTTCGTGGGTATATCCGAGGTACCGGAGCCGATTGCCACGAGGCGGATCTAAGCAGGTTCCCCGCCCCCGGGACGATCAGGCCCGCCGCGTGGCGCCTTCCGGCCATACGACATCCACCGGAAGCCCCGCCTCACGAGCCAGCAGCACCGTGTCGGCTGTGCCGCCACCCTTCCCAGAGGGAGGCGTCCCGTCCCACACCGCAACGAGCCGATCACCGCGCTCCAGAAGAAGCGCGTTCGCCTCCTCGTACGCCGCCCTGTTCGCCGTCTCGTTCGGCAGCGTTACCACCTCAACAGCGGCCTCCACGAGATGGTCGAAGACCGGGGCGTGATCCCCCTTCACCTTCTTCGCCCGGTAGTCCACGGAGGGAATCAGCACGACGAGGCGCCCGCCGAGGGCCGCCACCTCTTCCGCGAAGAGACTGTCCGATCCAGCGGCAATGCACGACACCCCGACAAGGTCATCACGGTACGGCTCCAGCACCTTGCGCAAAGCAGCCCGTACGAGCGGAACACTTTCCTCGGCAAGATCCATGTGCCCAGTCACAGACAGCGTCGTCATGCGTCCACCCCTCAGCTCGACAGAAGATCGCGGATACTATCTCGCGCCTCGCGGACCGTACGCGATGCGCTACGGCCCACCGTGTACGGGTAGAGCTGGCCGAGTTGACCATGGACCCTTCCCGACTGGGTAAGCCGGGCTGCCGCAACGGCCCGGTGGGTCTCCTCCACTGCGCCCGTGATGTCACCCACCAGGAAGCGGCACTCGGCAAGGCCAATCCTGTCGAGCGCGTGCGAGCGGCCGGCCTCGGGCCCGCGCGAGGAGAGCGCGCTGCGGATCTCTGCGGCCGCTCGGTCGGCATGCTGGCGCGGGTCCTGCCGGGCGAGATCGAGCAGCCGCCCGCCGGTGACGCCAGCCAGCTCGGCTCCGTCGAAGTAGGCGATCCAATACGGCTCTTCCTCACCGGGGCCTGCCGCAGCGAGCGCTTCGGCGGCGCGCGCGGTCGCACGCTCGAAGCCTGCTGTGCGGCCTTGGGCCGCGTAGGCCCACGCTTCGCGTGTGTGGAGCATCGCTCGAACCCGTGGACCGATGACGTCGCGCGCGCCTTCCTGCGCGAGCTGGATGAGCTGGAGCGCATCGTCGGGGCGGTCGTGGTAGAGCATCTGTCTGGCCATCCCGGCCAGGACGTTGGCACCGAACA
Organism: Streptomyces sp. NPDC051662; assembly: GCF_040681655.1. Classification (NCBI taxonomy): domain Bacteria; kingdom Bacillati; phylum Actinomycetota; class Actinomycetes; order Kitasatosporales; family Streptomycetaceae; genus Streptomyces; species Streptomyces sp. NPDC051662. The sequence goes on along the minus strand of NZ_JBFAZD010000012.1, from coordinate 164,524 downwards.
CCTTGTCCGCGCCCGCGTGCGCAGACCGCAGGGCGAGCCGGTAGTACTCCTGTGCTCTCCGATGGAGGCCGGAGTCCCAGGCCATCGTCGCGGCGGTCCCGGCGAGCTGCGCCATGATGCGGTACAGACGGGTTTCGATCGTTGGGGCCTGGTGCTCATCGAGGGCACTGGCGATCTCGCTGAGCTGGCCAAGCACGGCCTTACGCCGGAGGCCGCCGCCGTACTGGTGGTCCCACTGCCGGAACGCCTTCGCGGTGGTCTCCAGCTCGTGTATCTCGCGCATTCCCAGACGGCCGCGGCGGGGCGGCACAGGGGTTGCGGCAGCTGGTTGGAGCCATCCTTCAAGTGAGTCGAGTAGGGCTGCGCCAGTCACCGCCGCTCCGGCCAGGGCGCGCGTCGTCGCGCGGCGGTCCATCACGAGATCACTCCTCGTCAGGTCTGCGGCCAGGCCGACGGTGGCGTCGGGTCGCCACGGGACATCGGTCGTGTCGGGTTGGCCGCCCGGCGACTCTGGCGGGCGCTGTTGTTGTGTCTGTTGGCTCTCCCACGGGCGGGACGCCAGGCCAAGCAGGGCTCCGGGGATGCGGAGCCCGTCGGCGATCCGGCACACCACCTCGAAGCTGGTGACGCGCTGGCTGCCGCTGATGATCGTGCTCACCTTGCCGGGAGTGAGCTGGCAGGCCGACGCGATCCGGTTCTGGGAGAGGCCGCCCCACTTTTTGATCAGGGTGAAGACGGCGGCGAAGTCGTGCTCGATCAGTGCTGCCCGGAGGTCTTCTCTGTCGAGGACTTCGGGGGCGAGCGGGCCGAGGGTGGTGGCGTCCATCTGGGCCGACTTCCGGGGGCGATCCTACGCACGCGAGCGCGCCTTCCTGGAGCTGCAACGAGTGTATTACCGCCTCGGTAACCCCCGCTGGTCATCCCGGTTTTGAGGAAATCGCCAGAGGCTACTGGTGGATCGAAACCGACACGATGACAGGGGCAGCCGTGCATGCCAACGCACAGACCGAGAGCGCGATCGCCCGGTGGCTGACGTCTTCCAGCCAGGCCCCCGCTGTCGCCCACGAGGCGTGGCAGGACGGCCGACCGGCGATGCTGCGCACCGGCAACCCCTACGACGCGGTACGGATGCCGCTGACGCTGGTCCACGCGGCGGCCGGGAGCAGCGCCCCGGACGTCGTGGCCGGCGTCCTGGCCGAGGTTCTTGACGGGCCGGTGATCTGCCAACCGGGCACCTGGTACTACGCGCTCGTACCGTCGGGGACCTGCGAGACCTGGCGCTCGGCGGATGCCCTGGTCCGCGGTCCGGGTGCCTGGCTCGGAATTCCTCGGCCGGACCGCACGGAGCCGACGCCCGTCACCCCGTACTGGGCCGTCCCCGTGGAGCAGGCGGGAAAGCTGTGTTCCGCTGCGGCCGTGGCCGAGCTGCTCCGAGTCGGGCGGACGAGGCTGGAAGGTACAGCCCGGTGACCGCTGACGAGAACACCCGCCAGACCCCCAACCTGAGCGCCGTGCGGGCAACCATCGACCAAGCCGACGCTGTCGGCCGTAGCGTCGGCACCCTCGCCGATCTCACGGATATCGCCGACCAACTCCAGGCCCACATCGAAGCGCTGCTGCCTGCGGCCCGCGCGATCGCCGAGCAGATGTGGCGCGGCGACACCCCCTGGTACAGCCTCACGGCACGGCTCGACCTCGCGCAGGGCATGGACCGCGGCCGGGCCCTTCCCGTACACCTTGCTCACCGAGTCCAGGTGTACGGCCGCGGCCTGCTCCCGCCGGATCGTCGGTGTCCCGGGGCCCGGGCCCGGGCCGGGGCCGTTGTCGGGGCCGTGGTCGGGCGATAAGCCGGAGTCCTGTGCCGACACGTGGTCTCTCCTGTCTGGGAGTTGCCGCACCGACCCGCGGGAGTCGGCAGGCGTCCCTGGAGTCACCAGTGTCCCTGGCGTCTCTCCGTGCCCCTCGGCCGGAGGTGTTGTTCGTCAGCGGCCCGCGATGCGGTTGGCCGCGCGGGCCAGGGGGTGGGACCGCGGGGTGGGGGACGTCGTCTCCTTGTGGTCCGCCGTGCGGTAGGCCGCGTACATGCCGTGGACGCCGAGCCAGCGGAAGGGTTCCGGTTCCCAGTTGCGGACCTTGTGGTTGACCCAGGGGAGCGTAGTCAGGTCCGTGGGGCCCGACTGGCCGGAGTCCTGTTGGATCAGGTCGCGGAGGGTGCGGGCCGCGAGATTGGTGGTGGCTACGCCGGAGCCCACGTAGCCGCCGGCCCAGCCCAGGCCCGTGGTGCGGTCGAGGGTGACGGTGGCGCACCAGTCGCGTGGGACGCCGAGGACGCCGGACCAGGCGTGGTCGATACGGACGCCCGCGGTGGTGGGGAAGAAGTCGACCAGGATGTCGCGCAGGGCCTCGATGGTGGCGGGGTCGGTGCCGGAGGGGTGACCGAGGCGGGCCGCCCTGGAGCCGTAGCGGTACGGGTAGCCGCGTCCGCCGAGGGCGATGCGGTCGTCGGCGGTGCGTTGCGCGTACATATAGGCGTGGGCCATGTCGCCGAGGGTTTCGCGGCCGTCCCAGCCGATGGTGTCCCAGATCTCGGCGGGGAGCGGCTCGGTGGCGATCATCGACGAGTTCATCGGGAGCCAGGCGCGGCGGGCGCCCTTGAGGGTGGCGGTGAAGCCTTCTGTGCAACGCAGGATGTAGGGCGCGCGGACGGTGCCGTACGGGGTGATGGCGTGCTTCGGCTTGATCTCGGTGACGGGTGTCGACTCGTGGATCGTGACGCCGAGTGCCTCGACGGCCGCGGCGAGGCCTTTGACCAGTTTGGCGGGGTGCAGCCGGGCGCCGTGCGGGGTCCAGCTGGAGCCGACGGCTCCGGTGACCCGGACGCGTTCGGCGGTCTCGCGGGCGCCGTGGAGGGTGCGGTCGGTCTCGCCGAAGGCGATCTCGACGGTGTGGAACTCCTTGAGGCGGGCGAGTTGGGCGGGTGTGCGGGCGACTTCGAGGACGCCGCCCCGGTGGATGTCGGCGTCGATCTTCTCTTCGTCGGCGACGCGTATGACCTCGGCGACGGTGTCGTTCATGGCCTTCTGGAGGCGTACGGCGGACTCGTGGCCGTGCAGTTCGGCGTAGCGGTCGCGGCCCGCGACGCCGTTGTAGAGCCAGCCGCCGTTGCGTCCGGAGGCTCCGTAGCCGCAGAACTTGCCTTCCAGGACGGTGATGTTGAGGAACGGGACGGCCTTCTTGAGGTAGTACGCGGTCCACAGGCCGGTATAGCCGCCGCCGACGATGCAGACGTCGGCGGTGGCGTCGCCGGGGAGCGGTTCGCGGGGGGCGGGGATGCCGTCCTTCGCGTACCAGAAGGAGATGCCGCCGTTGCTCGTGCCGGTGCCGGTGCCGGTGCCGGTGCCGGTGCCGCTGCCGTCGCCGGTGTGTCTGTCGCTGCCGCCGTTGTTCGCGCTGGTCATGAGGGTGTTCGTACACCGCTGCCCGTACGCCTGTCCAGGGTGAGCGGGTAGCAGGCGAGGCCGATCAGGACCGCGGTGAAGTGGCCGACGTCGGTGAAGCTGCGGCCGGCGATCAGCGGGGTGCCGAAGAAGATGAGGACGGCGCCGAGGTAGGGCAGATGCCAGGGCTTCGGAACGCGGTACGTCAGGACGGCGACGACGCCGACGAGCGCGTAGCTGACCCCGACGTCGAGCGTGTTCACGGCGGACTGCGGGGCGTGGCCGTGGTGGATGGCCCAGCTCAGGACGCCTTCGCTGATCAGCGTGGCGCCGATGTGCGCGAGGGCGACGACGGCGAGCCAGCGCGTGGTGCCGAGCCAGTGTTCCGCCGGGGCGTGGAAGACCGTGTAGAGCACGGCGTACGGGGCCCACGCGCCGCCGCCGATCCAGAAGGCGCTGACGACGAGCACCCGGACCGGGTCGGTGGACAGCTCATGGATGTTGGTGGAGCTCTGACGCAGGACGTCCTCTTCGAACTCCGGTGACATGCGGTGGAGGGCGACGGTGGTGACGAAGAGGGCCGCCAGCCAGAGATAGGTGCCGGGGCGCTCCTGATCCAGTCGATCCCGGCGCGGGCCGCGCGGCGGGCCCGGGGGCGGGCCGAGGGGAGGGCCACGGGGAGGAAACGGCGCATGGGCCGATTCACCCATGCTCGTAGGATCGGTGACGTGATTGACATTCCGACGGAGCTGGCGGAAACACAGTCGAAGTTCCTGGGCGAGGCGGGCCGCGCCTTCATCGCGGCGCTGCCGGGCCGGGCGGCGGACTTCCTGGAGCGGTGGGAGCTGCGCCGTACCGGCCCGTCGATGTACGGCATGTGCGCGCTGGTGCTGCCGGTGGAGCGGGCGGACGGTACACCCGCCGTGCTGAAGCTCCAGCACCTGGACGAGGAGTCGGCCGGGGAGCCGGTGGCGCTGCGGGTGTGGGGCGGCGACGGCGCCGTACGGCTGCTGGCGTACGACGACGGGACGGGCACGCTGCTGCTGGAGCGGCTCGACACCCGGGATCTGAACGAGGTGGAGTCGCGCGAGGCGGTCCGGATCATCGCGGAGCTGCTGGCGCGGCTGACGTCGGTGCCGGCCCCGGCGGGGATGCGCGGCCTGGGAGACATCGCCGCGCGCATGCTCGACGGCGTACCGGTGGCGTCGCGATCGCTGCCGGACGAGACCGAGCGGAGGCTGCTGCGGGACTGCGCGGCGGCGGTGCGCGAGGTGGCGGGCGAGCCCGGGGACCGGTTGCTGCACTGGGATCTGCACTACGAGAACGTGCTCGCCTCGCACCCCGCCGACGCGCGGGAACCGTGGCTGGCGATCGACCCGAAGCCGCTGGCGGGCGACCCGGGGTTCGATCTGATGCCGGCTCTCGACAACCGGTTCGACGCGGCGGAGACGCTCTGGCGCTTCGATCTGATGACGGAGGTACTGGGGCTCGACCGGGAGCGGGCGCGGGCGCGGGCGTGGACGCTGGGGCGGGTGCTCCAGAACAGCTTGTGGGACATCGCGGACGGGGAGCGCGCGCTCAATCCGGAGCAGGTGTCCATCGCGCGGTCGCTGCTGGCGCGGTAGCGGGGCGACAGGGGAGTCTGGGGTCATGATTCGTACTGCCACACCCGCTGACGTTCCGGTGATCCGCGCGATGATCCGTGAGCTGGCGGAGTATGAGAAGGCCCTGGACGAGGCGCGCGCGACCGAGGAGCAGCTGCGCGAGGCGCTTTTCGGGGAGCGGCCGGCCGCGTACGCGCATATCGCGGAGACGGACGACGGGGAGCCGGTCGGGTTCGCGCTCTGGTTCCTCAATTTCTCCACGTGGCGTGGCGTCTGTGGCATCTACCTGGAGGATCTGTACGTACGTCCCGACCGGCGCGGCGGCGGGCACGGCAAGGCGCTGCTGACGGAACTGGCGCGGATCTGTGTGGAGCGCGGCTATGAGCGGCTGGAGTGGTCGGTCCTGGACTGGAACGAGCCGTCGATCGCGTTCTACCGGTCGCTGGGCGCGGTGCCGCAGGCCGAGTGGACGGTGTTCCGGCTGACGGACGGGGCGCTCGCCGAGCTGGGGGCATCGTCCCGGTAGCGGTAGCGGTAGCGGTAGCGGTAGCGGTAGCGGTAGCGGTAGCGGTGCCGTACGCGTATGGGCAGAGGGCGCGGTCAGACGGCCTGCGCCCGCGCTGCCTCGGCCGCCTCCCGGCTGCGCGGTGAACCACCGTTGACGAGCAGTACGGCGATCACCGCGGCGCCCACCAGAATGATGGCCGCCCAGGCCATCGCGACGGTGAAGCCGTGCACGGTGCCGGTGTTGACGATCTCGGCCTTCTGCGCCGGTGTGAGCCCTCCCCTCGGCGCCGCCCGCCGCTCCGCCGCGGTGAGATGGGTCGCCAGGTATGTCGCCGTGGCGGTCGTCGCGAGCGTGTTGAGCAGCGCCGTACCGATGGATCCGCCGATCTGCTGCGCCGTGTTGACGGTGGCGGAGCTGACCCCGGCGTCCTTCGGCGCGACGCCGGTGGTCGCGGTGGAGATGGCGGGCATGAAGGTCAGCCCCAGGCCCAGGCCGAGCAGCAGCGTGCCGGGCAGGATGTGGGAGGGGTAGCTGGAGTGGGTGTCGATGAAGGTCAGCGTGTACAGCCCGGCTGCCGCGAGCAGCAGTCCCGGGCCGAGCAGCAGCCGCGGCGGTACGTAGGGCAGCAGCCGGGCGGAGATCTGGGTGGATCCGACGACGATCGCGGTGGTCAGCGGCAGAAAGGCGAGACCGGTTCTGAGCGGTGAGTAGCCGAGGATGTTCTGCAGGAAGTACGTCATGAACAGAAACGCCCCGAACAGCCCGATGGTCGTCAGACACATGGTGAGCACCGAGCCGCCGCGGTTGCGGTCGCGGATGATGTGCGGGGGCAGCAGTGGGCCGGGGCCGCGGGACTGCCACCACGCGAAGACACAGAGCAGTGCGAGCCCGCCGCTGAGCAGACCCAGGACGAGCGGGGCGGTCCAGCCGCGTGCCTCGGCCTCGCTGAGCCCGTATACGAGGGCGACGAGCCCGCCGCAGCCGAGGACGACGCCGGGGATGTCGAGGTGGGCTCCCCGGCTGCCCGCGCGGTCGCTGAGGAGGGTGAGCGCGCCGACGACGGCGATCACGGCGATCGGGACGTTGACGTAGAGGCACCAGCGCCAGCTGAGGAATTCGGTGAGGACACCGCCGACGAGCAGACCGATGGCGGAGCCCGCGCCCGCGATGGCGCTGAAGATCCCGAACGCCTTGGCACGCTCGTTGCCACCGGTGAACGTGGTGGTGAGCAGCGAGAGCGCGGACGGGGCGAGGAGCGCGGCGAAGACGCCCTGGAGCGCGCGGGAGGCGAAGAGCATTTCGGGGCCGGTGGACGCGCCGCCGATCGCGGAGGCCGCGGCGAAGCCGATCAGCCCGACGATGAAGGTGCGTTTGCGGCCGACGAGGTCGGCGATCCGGCCGCCGAGCAGCAGGAGACCGCCGAAGGCGAGGGTGTAGGCGGTGATCACCCACTGCCGGTTGCCGTTGGTGAGGCCGAGTTCGCGCTGGGCGGAGGGCAGGGCGATGTTCACGATGGTGGCGTCGAGCACGACCATGAGCTGGGCCGTCGCGATGACGGCCAGGGCCCACCAGCGGTGGGTGTCGACGGCGGCGCCGGGCTCCGGGCGGGGCCGCGGGTCCGGCCTCGGGGGCGGCTGTGTGCCGGATGCCGGCGGGTCACTCATCGAGATCGTCCCTCACGGTGAATCTCTGGCGGATCGCCCCCCACGAACTGCGCCGAACCTCTGCACAGAACACTCAGGACACCATGAATCGGTGGTCTTCGCTTCTCACGACCTTCGGATGAGGCGAGGGGGCGTGAGGGGGTGTGAGGGGGCGCGGAGGGTGCCGCACCGGCGCTGGACCCCCGTCCCGGCGCCGGTGCGGAGTCCCTGCCCCCGCTTGTCACGGTTACGGCTCTGCTCGTTTTTACGGCTCGTTGCTACGGCTCCAGGACGACCTTGCCCATCGTTCCCCGGGTCTCCAGCGCCCGGTGGGCCCACGCCGCGTTCGCCAGCGGGAAGCGCTGTACGGCGGGGCGCAGCCGGCCGGCGGCGGCCTCGGCGAGTGAGCGTTCTTCGAGCGCGCGGACGTCGCCGCCCGCCTTGGCGATCATCACCGGCCCGAGGACGGACTCGGAGGTGATACCGCGCTCCGTCAGTTCCTCGTCCGTGAAGGTCAGCGGCTTTCCGTCGTGCAGCCCCTCGCCGGACCAGCCGAAGACGATGTGCTTGCCGCCCTTGCCGAGGAGGTCGACGGCGGCGAGCCCGGTCGCCCCGCCGACGGAGTCGAAGAGCACGGTCGCGCGCCGGTCGCCCAGTCGGTCGCGCAGCTGGCCGCGGACCCGCTCGGGCCAGTCGGGGCGGGTGTAGTCGACGGCGAGATCGGCGCCGTTCGCGGCGACTCGCGTGACCTTCGCCGCGCCGCCCGCCAGGCCGATGACGGTGGCGCCGGCGTTCTTCGCGTACTGGACGAGGAGCGTGCCGATGCCGCCCGCCGCCGCCGGTACGAGGACGATGTCGTCCGGGCCGAGGTCCGTGAACTGGAGGATGCCCATGGTCGTGCGGCCCGTGCCGATCATGGCGACGGCCTCGGCCGCGTCGAGCCCGGCCGGGATCTCGTGGAGCCGGGCCGTGTCGGTGACGGCCAGTTCCGCGTAACCGCCGGGGACCATCCCGAGATGGGCGACGACGCGCTTGCCGAGCCAGCCCGCGTCCACGCCCTCGCCGAGCGACTCGACCGTACCGGCGACCTCGCGGCCGGGGATGGTGGGCAGTTCGGCGGGGGCGGGGTACGGGCCCCGCATGCCCTCGCGCAGGGCGGTGTCGAGGAGATGGACTCCGGCCGCGGCGACGGCGATCCGGACCTGGCCGGGGGCTGGTACGGGGTCCTCGGTCACCTCGTGGACAAGGTTCTCGGCGGGGCCGAAGGCATGGAGGCGGATGGCGTGCATGGCGGGCTCCCAGGGGTTGTCCGGTGTACGAAGCGGTCCGGCGCACGGCGTGGTCCGGTGGACGAAGCGGTCCGGCGCACGGCGTGGTCCGGTGGACGAAGTGGTCCGGCGTACGGGGAACAGCCAACGACCTCAAGCATGCTTGAGGTCAAGCGATGCCGGACCTCCGCTTCTTGAGCGCCGAGAGCTGCTGGACGGCCAGCGCCGCCGCGCCGATCCCGCTGTTGAACGACACCTCCGCGAGCACCCCGGGCGCCGCGACCTGGTCTCCCGCGAGGAAGACGCCCTGGCCACGGTCGATACGGGGCCGGTCCCGCCAAGTGGTGCCCGGCGGATCGAGGGCGCCGGTACGGCCGGTCGCGAGGGACTCGCGCCGCCAGGCCGTACGCGTACGCCAGCCGGGAAACCCCAGGTCGAGCAGGTTCTCGGCGCGGGCGATGCCATCGGCCTTGGACTCGGCGGGGCCGACCGGGAAGTGCCCCTGGAGCAGTTGCTCACCGTTCGGGGCCAGGGACGGATCCTGCGCGGTGAACCGTTCGAGCCAGCCCGGCGCGTCAAGGTCCGAGACGATGAACGGGTCGCCCTCGCGTGTACGCAGCGCGAGATCGAGCAGTGCGGTACGGCCGCCGGTCCAGCGCAGACCGTCGTCCTTGAGAAGGCGGCGGGCCGCTTCCAGGGAGGTCGCGACGATCACGGGGGTGTCCTCGGGGAGGCTCTCGATCCGTACGGCTGTCTCGATCCGTACGCCCAGCATCCGGGCGTGCGCGGCCATCCGTTCGGTCAACCGGCCCCAGCCGCCGATCGGGTAGCGGGCCTCGGGCGGCAGGGCGGCGGTGCGCCTCAGCCGCTCCTGGACGAAGGCGGCGGAGAGCGTGCCGGGGTCGTGGTGGAAGAGGGCGACGGCGGTGTAGTGCGCGGCGGCGCGCGCGATATCGGGGCCGGCCAGCTCCGCGGCCCAGGTCATGAAGTCGATGTCCACCGGGGCGGTTTCGGCCTTCCGGCGGGCGAGGGTGAACACCCCGAGGGGCGGGGTCCTGCGCAGGGCGCCGCCCCGGTGGAAGCGGAAACGGTGGCTCTCGCGCAGGGGCGGGGTCGCCGTCGGACCGAGGAGATCGCGCCGTCGCAGCCAGGCCCAGTGCGGTCCGCGGCTGTAGACGGCGTGCGGCCCGTCGTTGGCCGCGTACGGGCCCTCGGTGGTGCGGCCCCGGCCGCCGAGGGTGCGGTGGGCCTCGTACAGGGTGACGGCGGCGCCCGACTCGGCGGCGCTGATGGCGGCGGTGAGTCCGGCGAAGCCCCCGCCGATGACGGTGACGCGATGGCTGGGATTCATGGTCTGTGTCTCTCTCCTTCGCTCGCTCTCTCACCGGTGTGACGGGAACTGGACAGCTGGATGTGACATCGGCGCGTTGTCAGTGCTGTACGTCACCATGGGGGCATGGCACGGAGAGCGACGAGGACCGGCGCGGGCGGGGCGAGCGGCGCGGGTGGCGGCGAGGGCAGGGTCCCGGCGGCGCGGCGGGCGGAGGTACGGCTGCCGCCGCTGAGTCCGTACGGCGGCGGGCTCGAACCGGACGGCGATTACGACGGGCTGGAGTTCAAGGACCTCGACCTGTCGGGCCAGGAGGGGCCAGGCTCGCGGTTCATCGACTGCGCGGTGAGGGACTGCGGGCTGGATGAGACGGCGCTGGGGCGGGCGCGTTTCATCGATTCCGTACTGAGCGGTGTCCGGGGGGTGGGCACGGATCTGTCCGGGGCGTCGCTGCGCGATGTGGAGGTGGTGGACGCACGGCTGGGCGGGACACAGCTGCATGGGGCCGTGCTGGAGCGGGTGCTGATCCGGGGCGGGAAGATCGACTATCTGAACGTCCGGAAGGCCCGGCTGAAGGATGTGGTGTTCGAGGGCGTCGTCCTGTCCGAACCGGACTTCGGGGGAGCGGAGCTGGTACGGGTCGAGTTCCGGGACTGTGTGCTCAGACGGGCCGATCTGAGCGGTGCGCGGATGAAGGACGTCGACCTGCGGACGGTCGCCGAGCTGGATATCGCGCGGGGCCTGGACCGGCTGGCGGGGGCGGTCATCAGCTCGGCGCAACTGCTGCATCTGGCACCGGCGTTCGCGGCGCAGATCGGGGTGCGGGTGGAGGACTGACGCGGGGGATCACGCGGAGGACTGACGCGGAGGACTGACGCCGGGGATCACGCGGACGGCTGACGCGGAGGACTGACGCCGGGGACAGACGCCGAGGACTGACGTGAGGGACCGATGAGGCCCGTCCTTCGAAGGCCCCGACCCTGGGGGGATGGGGTCGGGGCCTTCGTGGTGCTCCAGAGGCACGGCCTTGTGTGGGGGGAGGAAACGGTCGCCCGATTCCCGGCTGTGCCCCGGCAGAACCTCGTCTGCCCGGTGCCGGGGGATGTACGCCTGCCGATCCGGGAATCGATGGGTGGGGTCTGTGACCGTGTTGTGGGGGCTGTGAGGTGGGAGACGCGAGGGGCGGCCCCGCCCGGGGTGGTCAGCCGCGGGGGAAGCGGGACTGGAGATCCCAGATGATCGGGTTGTCGGCCAGGCCCCCGTGCATATCGGCGAGATCCGCGATCAGATCGTGCAGGAAGTCGCGCGCCTCACGGCGCAGCAGCCGATGGCTGAAGGTGAGCGGCGGCTCGTCACCAGGCATCCAGTCGGCCTCCACATCGACCCAGCCGAAGCGCCGCTGGAAGAGCATGCGGTCGGTGGACTCGGTGAAGTCGAGCTCGGCGTACTGAGGCTTGGCCGCGCGGCTGCCGCGCGGATCGCGGTCGAGCTGCTCCACGATGTCGCACAGCGCCCAGGCGAAGTCGAGCACCGGTACCCATCCCCAGGCTGTGGACACCTCGCGGTCCGCGTGGGTGTCCGCGAGATAGACATCCCCGCAGAACAGGTCGTGCCGCAGCGCCCGGACGTCCGCGAGGCGGTAATCGGTCTGCGGGGGATCGGGAAAGCGCCGGGAGAGGGAGTAGCCGATGTCGAGCACGGGCCCGATGGTGTCACGGCCGTCCCGGCGGACCCGTGGGGTGGTCGCTCATACGTTCCCCGACGAGCGGCTCGCTCAGCTGTACGACGTCCGAACCCGTGGGGCGGGCCGGGCGACGACATGTTCTATTCCGGCCCGGGTCAGCTGCCATCGGCCTGACCGGCGAGTTCCCGCCGTCCGTCCTACGATCACCGGGTGTACTCGCGCCCGGCACTCCGCCTCGCCTCCGCCCCCGCACTCCCCGTCGCTCTCGTCCTCGCCCTCGTTCTCGGCGGCTGTGGACCGGGCAGCGGCGTGCACGGCAAGCCCGGCGCCGCCGGCCTGCGCGATCCCTACTTCGCTCGGATCGGCAACGGCGGGTACGACGTCCAGCACTATGGTCTGACGCTCGACTACGCGCCGGACACCGGCCGGCTCAACGGCACCGCCGAGATCACCGCCCGCGCCACCCATGACCTCAGCGCCTTCAACCTCGATCTCGTCGGACTGACGGTGGACTCCGTGACCGTCGACGGCGAGAAGACCGCCTTCCACCACTCCGGTACGGAACTGACGCTGCGCCCCGGCGACGACCTCCGCCGGGGCGCCACCTTCCGTACGGTCGTCCGTTACTCCGGCGTACCGCGGCGCATCACCGACCCCGACGCATCGGAGGAGGGCTGGCTCCGGAGCGGGGAGCGCGCGGTCGCGCTGGGGGAGCCGACCGGCTCGATGGCGTGGTTCCCGGGCAACCACCACCCGAGCGACAAGGCGGCGTACGACATCCGGATCACCGTGCCCGAGGGGCTGACGGCCGTCTCCAACGGTGAACTGCGCAAGGAGCGCACAACGGACGGGCGCACGTCCTTCGACTGGCACTCGGCGGAGCCGATGGCGAGCTATGTGGCCATGGTCGCCATCGGTCCGTACAAGACGCGGACGACCGACGGGACGAAGGGGGCGGTGCCCGTCTACACGGCGGTCGACCCGACCGCCGCCAAGAGCGGCGCACGGCTTCTCAAGGAGCTCCCCCGGATCGTGAAGTGGCAGGAGAAGACCTTCGGGCCGTACCCCTTCTCCTCCACCGGTGTCGTCATCGGACGGCCGGGCGACTCCGGGTACGCCCTGGAGACCCAGAACAGGCCCTTCCTCCCCGGCCCCACCAGCGTCGCGACACTGGTCCACGAGATGGCCCACCAGTGGTTCGGCAACTCGGTGACCCCCAAGTCCTGGCAGGACATGTGGCTCAGCGAGGGCTTCGCGAAGTACACGGAGTGGCTCTGGACGGAACACACCGAGCGCGTACCGGTCCGTCAGAGCTTCGTCGACGCGTACGACGCCGACGCGAACTGGGCGTTCCCGCCGGCGCACCCGCCCGCCGCGGTGAACATCTCCGACCCGCCGGTGTACGGACGCGGCGCCATGGTGCTCCAGCGCGTACGGGAGACCGTGGGCGACGCCGCCTTCTTCCGCATCGTGCGCGGCTGGGCCCGGACGTACCGTCACGGCAACGCCGACACCCATGACTTCACGACGTACGTGGAACGGGAGGCGGGGCGGGATCTCGGGGATCTGTGGGACACGTGGCTGTACGGGGAGGAGAAGCCTTCGCTGGAGTAGTGGGGTGGGGGGACGGTGGTTGGTTGTCGGGTGCGGGTGCGAACCCGCACCCGCGCCCGCACAGGCCGGTGGGCCCCAGCCGAAGCCGGGGCCCACCCGTCACCGCGTCGGTGTTCGTGTCAGAGGTTGACGCCGAAGTCCGTGGCGATGCCCACGAGACCCGAGGCGTAGCCCTGGCCGACCGCGCGGAACTTCCACTCCGCGCCGTTGCGGTACAGCTCGCCGAAGACCATCGCGGTCTCGGTGGCGGCGTCCTCGCTCAGGTCGTAGCGGGCGATCTCGGTGCCGCCGGCCTGGTTGACGATGCGGATGTACGCGTTCCGCACCTGGCCGAAGTTCTGGCTGCGGGTCTCGGCGTCGTAGATCGAGACCGGGAAGACGATCTTGTCGACGTCGGCCGGCAGACCCGCCAGGTTGACGTTGATCGCCTCGTCGTCGCCCTCGCCCTCACCCGTGCGGTTGTCACCCGTGTGGACGATCGTCTGGTCCGGCGTCGACTTGTTGTTGAAGAAGACGAAGTGGCTGTCGGAGACAACCTTTCCGCCCCCGTTCACCGCGATCGCCGAGGCGTCGAGGTCGAAGTCGGTGCCGGTGGTGGTACGGACGTCCCAGCCGAGGCCGACCGTGACGGCGGTCAGGCCCGGTGCCTCCTTGGTGAGCGAGACGTTGCCGCCCTTGGACAGGCTTACAGCCATGGGGATGTCCCTTTCGTTGTCAGTGCGGGCTTCGAGTCGTCCCGAAGCTACCGTCACCCGACATAACGTGGGCAGAGGTCCAGGAGGTTCCGCACCCCTTTACTTTCTTTACCCGAGAGGGGGCGCGAGCCCCGGAAAAGAGGGTGACGGAAGCGGGCGGGACACGGGACCATAGGGGCATGTCCGGACACGCTCATGTCATCCGTGGTTCGGTCTCCCTGCCGGAGGCCGAACTGATGTGGCGTTTCTCAAGGTCCTCCGGACCCGGCGGACAGCACGTCAACACCAGTGACTCGAAGGCGGAACTGCGCTTCGATCTCGCGAAGACGGAAGCGCTGCCGCCGGTGTGGAAGGAACGCGCGCTGGAACGGCTCGCGGACCGGCTGGTGGACGGCGTGATCACCGTACGCGCGTCGGAGCACCGCTCCCAGTGGCGCAACCGCGAGACCGCGGCCGTACGGCTCGCCTCCCTGCTGGCGGAGGCGACGGCCCCGCCGCCGCGCCCGCGCAGGAAGACGAAGATCCCACGCGGCATCAACGAACGCCGGCTGCGCGAGAAGAAGCAGCGCGCCGAGACGAAGCGCGGCCGTACCGGCCGCGACTGGACCTAGGCCCTGTCTGACAAATCCCGCCTGCGCGTACGGCCCGGTGCGAGTACCGACCGCCGGTCAGCAGCGCCGCTCCGGGCCCCGGGCCGTCCGTACGTAAGCCACGTAGGCCACGTAAGCCACGTAGGCCACATGGGAAGGCTACGAACCCAGCTGCCGATAGCGTCCCTTGAAATACATCAGCGGCCCGCCCTCCGCGCTCGGCAGCTCCGCCGTCAGCACCCGGCCGATGACCAGCGTGTGGTCGCCCGCCTCGATCCGCTGCTCCGTACGGCACTCCAGCATCGCCAGCGATCCCCCGATCAGCAGCGCGCCGCTCACCTCGCCCCGGCGGTAAGGGATGTCCTCGAACAGCAGCCGGTCGCTGATCCGGCCCTTCATCGCGAACCGGCCGGCGACATGCCGCTGGCTCTCGGAGAGCAAGGAGGCCGCCCACAGCGGCTGTTCGAGGAGCAGGTCGTCCATGCGGGAGCCGTTGCGCACGCTGACCAGTACCAGCGGGGGGTCCAGTGAGACCGACATGAAGGCGGTCGCCGTCATCCCGGCGTCCTCGCCGCGCGGTCCGGTGGCGCTCAAAGGGGGCTCGTGCGCTGTCACCAGCACCACTCCCGAGGCCAGCCGGGCGAGGGCGGC
Source organism: Streptomyces sp. NPDC051662 (assembly GCF_040681655.1). Taxonomy (NCBI): domain Bacteria; kingdom Bacillati; phylum Actinomycetota; class Actinomycetes; order Kitasatosporales; family Streptomycetaceae; genus Streptomyces; species Streptomyces sp. NPDC051662. The sequence goes on along the minus strand of NZ_JBFAZD010000012.1, from coordinate 149,500 downwards.
GCGGAACTCTTCGTTGCTCACCCCTTCAGGATGGGGGATGGCGCCGAGGGCGTCGGTACGGATGTCAGGGGTCGTTCGGGGCACAGATTGGGGCACAGAGGAGACGCTAGCCCGTGCCATTCCCACCCGCATCGGGCCAGGGGACCAGCCCGGTCCTAGGACCATGTGCGTCACAGGAGCGTCCGCCCCGCCACCCCGCCCCGTCACCTTGGCCCGCCACCCCTCCGAATTTGCGTTCAAGAAAGTTGGGGAGCGCTCTCACCAGGTCATCCATCCCCTCATCAGGTCATGTGACTTGACTCACAGAGTGGGGTAATTGTTGACCCTGTGTACCGAGCGCGCAGCTCCCTGTGATTCAGTGGCGAGGCCAGTGCAGGACGAGAGCCGATGAGAATCCTGGAGTTGCTGTCGAGGTCTCGGGGAGAGCGAGCAATGGAGACCGAGTCGGAGCCGTATGTCCGTCTTGCGACCCTGCGGCAGTTGCATGAGGCCGTCGCCGAACTCAACACCGCCCGCAGCCTCGCGGACACCCTGCAGACCGTGGCCGACGGTGTCGTCACCGGGCTCGGGTACGAACTGGCCTGCGTCAATGTCGTCCAGGCCGACGGTGACCTCGTCGTCGCCGCTTTCGCCGGGAGCGCCGCCGCCGAAGCCCTGATCACCGGCCGTGTCGGCTCCCGGGCCTCCTGGGAGCGGCGGCTGCTGATGGGTGAGAGCTGGGGCGAGCTGCGCTTCATACCGCACACCGAGGGCTGGGTCCTGCTGGAGGACGACGTCCCGCAGTGGTACACCGAGGGCCCCGATCCCCGCTTCGAGGACGAGTGGCACCCGCAGGACCGGCTCTACGCCCCGATGTACGGATCCGGCGGCGGGAGCGAGCTGCTCGGCGTCATCTCCGTCGACCGGCCGCGTGGCGGGCGCCGACCGGGCCCCTGGGGGCAGGAAGCGCTCCAGATGTACGCGTCCCAGGCCGCCATTGCGATCAGTAACGCTCGGCTCCGAGCAAATATGCAGCGCGCGCTGGTCCGGCTCGAACGGGAGCAGCAGGCGCTGCGGGCCAGTGAGGAATCCTTCCGCCAGGCGTTCGAGTACGCACCCAGCGGGATGGCCATCGCCGAGATGGGCGGGGACCAGCACGGCCGGCTGCTGCGGACCAATGACGCCCTCTGCCGGCTGCTGGGCCGCCCCGCCTCCGCGATGCGCCGCCACTCGTTCTCCGATCTGGTCCACCCCGAGGACATCGGGACCCTGCTGCGCACCTCCGCCGAGGGTGGCCGCGCCGAACTGCGGCTGCTGCGGCGCGACGGCACCTACGTCTGGGTCTCGCTGCGCAACTCCGTGGTCGCCGACACCGCCGACGGCCCGCGCTTCCTGCTCACCCACGTCGAGGACATCGAGGAGCGCAAGAGCCGCGAGCTCCAGCTCGCGCACCGCGCCTCGCACGACTCGCTCACCGGCCTGCCGAACAGCGCCGAGCTGCGCTCCCGTCTCAGCGCCCGGCTCTGTTCGCGGCCCCACGCGATGCGGGAGACCGCGGTCGAGGCGCTGGACGCGGCGTACGGCGGGTACGAGGGCACCGTCCTGTACGAGCCCGGATACGACGCGTACGACGGCTATGACGGCTATGACCAGTACGAGGAGCGCGGCGGCAGGCAGGGCGGCGGACGCTCGGTCGTGCCCGCGGTCGGCGGGGTGCCCCTCGACCACCATGTGCACATGGTCGCGCCCAATGACGACCCCGAGGCCGATGACGGCACGAAGGGCCTGGCGGTCCTCTTCTGCGACCTCGACGGCTTCAAGTCCATCAACGACCGGTTCGGGCACAACACCGGCGACGCGGTGCTGATCGAGGTCGCGCGCCGGCTGACCACCGGCGTACGGGACGGGGACACCGTCGCGCGCCTCGGGGGTGACGAATTCGTCGTTCTCGCGGACGGACTCGGTTCGGCGGACGCCGCCGATCTCGCCGTACGGCTGCGGAACGCGATCATTCCGCCGATCAGGGTCGACGGCCGGGCGGTCCGGGTCGGGGCGAGCTTCGGTATCAGCTGGGCGAGCTGCGGGATGTCGGTTGAGGAAGTACTGCAATCCGCTGACCAGCGGATGTATATCGAAAAGCGGTCGCGCAGCAAGGTTCACCGGCGTGCTGGGTAGGCGCTCCGCGACGGGTCTTCCGGACGTGTCGGGAAGGTTCACACAGCCGTTCGGGACAGTGCTGGGACATGTCTGCGATCCGTTGTTCACCCACGGGTCGCAGACTGGCTGCCACCCGTCAAGGCCCGTCCGTGGCCTTGCCCATTCGAGGTAGGCTCGGCCGGTCGGCGACGCTGGCGAGATGGTAAGGAGTGACCAGGGATGACGGCCGGGAACAACGGCGCGAGCACGCCCGAGGACGACGATCCGTTCGGCTATCTGTACGAGGACGGACAGGCGGCGGGTGCCAATCAGCGACGCCAAGGCGGCTACGGCTACCCCGGTCCGGCCGCGCAGCCCGGCGTGCCCAGGACTTCGTACAACCAGGTCAGGACGGTCGGCGAGCGCCAGTACGGTCAGCAGCAGGCGGTCCCGCCGCAGCAGGCGCCGTACGGTCAGCAGCCGCAGTACGGCCAGGCTCCCTACGGTCAGCAGGCGCCCCAGGGCCAGGCTCCCTACGGTCAGGCGCCGTACGGCCAGCAGCAGAACCCGCACTACGCGGCCCCCGAGACCCACCCCGGCGGTGCCACCACCCGCCAGGTGCCGGCCCAGCGGGGCGGCGGACGCGGCAGTGGCCCCAACACCAAGGGCCTGCTGATCGGCGCGATCGCCGTCGTCGCGGTGGTCGTGATCGGTATCACGGCCGCGCTGCTCACCAACGGCGACGACAAGAACAACAACGCCGACGTGCCACCGACCGGCGGCACGGCCCCCTCGGCCGACCAGTCGCAGCAGCCCTCCGGCGAGGCGAGCGACAAGGGCGACACGTCGCCCGACGGGATCGGCCTCCCCAAGCAGGACGCGGCGACCCTCAAGCTGGGCCCGCCCGCGGTCCTCGCGACGGACATCGACGGCGCCCAGGGCACCAACGGGTCGTATGTGACCGGCTTCAACGCCGTCGGGGCGTCGGTGACCTGGACCGCCGACATCGAGGAGGCCGGCTCCTACGCGCTGTCCGTGCGCTACGCCATACCCGCCAAGGACGCCAACGCCACCCTGACCGTCAACGGCAAGGCGAACAACTCCCCCCTCGGGCTGAAGAACTTCATCAGCTCCAACGACCCCGACTGGGCGAAGAACTGGCAGACCACGTGGGCGCCGGTCGAGCTCAAGAAGGGCAAGAACACCCTCAAGATCTCCTGCGAGCAGGGCAATCAGTGCGATGCCATCCTCGACTGGCTGGAGGTCACGCCCCCCAAGGGGTAGTCCCCCAAGGGGTAGTCCCCCGAGGGGTACTCCCCGAGAGGCAGTGATCACCGCTCCGGGGAGTCGACGGAGCCGACCACCCGCAGGAAACCCGCCACCGTCCCGGCCATCGCCTCGCGAGCCGGGACGAGGTATTTCCGGGGGTCCACCGTCGTGGGGTGCGCCGCGAGATAGTCGCGTACGGCGCCGGTGAAGGCCGTGTTGAGCGCCGTACCCACATTGATCTTGACCATGCCGGAGGCGACCGCCCGGCGGATCTCCTCGTCCGGGACGCCGGACGAGCCGTGCAGGACCAGGGGTACGGGGACGGCGTCGCGGAGCGCGGCGATCAGGGGGTGGTCGAGAGCGGCCGTGCGGTGGGTCATCGCGTGGGACGAGCCGACCGCGACGGCCAGCGCGTCCACGCCGGTCTCGGCGACGTAGCCGGTCGCCTCGGCCGGATCCGTGCGTACGCCCGGGGCGTGTGCGTCGAGGGACGGTTCGCCGTCCTTGCCACCCACCGCGCCCAGTTCCGCCTCGACCCAGATGCCGTGGTCATGGCCCCAGCGCACGGCCTCGGCGGTGGCCGCGAGGTTGTCCGCGTACGGCAGCTTCGACGCGTCGAACATCACCGAGCTGAAGCCGGCCCCGGGCGCGGCCCGCAGCAGTGCGGCCGATTCGACATGGTCGAGATGGAGGGAGAGCGGCGCGGAGGAGGCGCGGGCGACGGCCGCCGCGGCGGCGGTGACCGCGCCGGGGTCGCCGCCGTGGAACCTCACCGCGTTCTCCGATATCTGGAGGATCGCGGGCGCCCCGGCCCGCTCGGCGCCGGTGGCGATCGCCTCCGCGTGCTCCAGGGTGATGACGTTGAAGGCGGCGATTCCGTGGCCCGCGGTCCTCGCGGCCGTGACGAGTTCTCCGGTGCTGACGAGTGGCATGCGTGCCTCAGTCCTTCCAGCGTGCGGTTCGGTCCTCGGCCTTGACGCCACGGTCCGGCCCGACGCCACGGTCCGGCCCGACGCCACGGTCCGGCCCGACCCTACGATCCGGGGTGTTCCGACACGGTCACCCGCGGCAGCAGTTCCTCGTATGCCTCCGTGTCGAACTCGCCCGCCGCCGGTGCCAGGACCGTCGCCGTGGCCAGGGCGACCGCGCGGGCCAGCCGGGCCGGCCAGGGCAGCTGCTCGACGAGGCCCGAGAGCAGCCCGGCCACCGCAGAGTCGCCCGCGCCCGTCGGGTTGCCCTTCACGGACGCGGGCGGGGTCGCCTGCCAGATTCCGTCCGGGGTGGCCGCGAGGATGCCGTCGGGTCCGAGCGAGGCGATGACGGCGTGCGCGCCGCGCCGGCGGGCGTCGCGCGCTGCGCGCAGCGGCTCGCGGGAGCCGGTGAGCCGGGCGAGTTCGTCGGCGTTCGGCTTGACCAGATCGGGGCGGGCGGCGACGCCCCGGCGCAGCGGTTCGCCGCTGGTGTCGAGGAGCACCGGGACGCCGGCGGCGCGGGCCCGGCGGATCAGTTCGGCGTACGCGCCGACATGGATGCCGGGCGGCAGGCTGCCGCACAGGGCCACGGCGTCGGCGCCGGTGAGCAGCCGTTCGTACGCGCCGAGGAAGTCGGACCACTCGGCGGAGGAGACGGTCGGGCCCGGCTCGTTGAGCTGGGTGGTGTCGCCGCTCGTCTCGTCGACGACGGCGAGGGTGCGGCGGGTGGCCCCGGAGATCGGTACGAGCGCGTCCACCGGCCGGCCCCTGGAGCCCCCGGGGCCGCTGTTGCCGAGCAGTTCCCGCAGCACATCGCCCGTCCGGCCGCCCGCGAACCCCGTCACCACCGTCTCGTGGCCCAGCGCCGACAGCACCCGCGCGACGTTCAGGCCCTTGCCGCCCGGGCGTTCGGTGACATCGCTGACGCGGTGCGTGGTGTGCGGGACCAGCGCGGGGGTGTGGTACGTGATGTCCAGCGCGGCATTGAGCGTGACCGTCACGATCATCCGTCGCACCCCCGGGAAACGCGCTCGTTCGGCCGATTACCGGAGCGATCATGCCAAACAGAAGGCGGTAGGCCCAGACCCCGGGCCGACCGCCTTCGGATGGATTTCCTCGTACTCGCGGGTAAATCAACCTACTTGGGTTCAATCACCCATTCGCCCTTGTGCAGGACACCCTTGACCGAGAACTCCTCGTCCAGGACCACCAGGTCCGCGTCCTTGCCCGGCTCCAGCGAGCCGACCTTGTCGTACACGCCGAGCAGCCGCGCCGGGTTGGCGGAGATCGCCCGCACGATGTCCTCCACCGGCAGCCGGTCCACCGTCGCCGCCCGCTTGAACGCGATGTCCTGGGTCAGCGTGGAACCGGCGATCGAGCCGCCCTCCACCAGCCGCGCGACGCCCTCCTTGACCTCCACGGCGAGCGGGCCGAGTTCGTAGCGTCCGTCGCCGAAGCCGGCCGCGTCCATCGCGTCCGTGACGAAGGCGACCCGGTCCGCGCCCGCGCGGTGGAACGCCAGCTCCAGGGCCGCGGGGTGCAGATGCGTACCGTCGTTGATCAGCTCGACCGTGACCCGCTCGTCCTCCAGCAGCGCGGCGATCGGTCCCGGAGCGCGGTGTCCGAGCGGCGGCATCGCGTTGAAGAGATGCGTCGCGACGGTCGCGCCCGCGTCGATGGCCTCCACGGTCTGCTCGTACGTGGCGTCCGTGTGGCCGACGGCGGCGATCACGCCGTGCTCGGCGAGCAGCCGTACGGACTCGATGCCGCCCGGCAGTTCGGTGGCGAGCGTGACCATCCTGGCCGTGCCGCGCGCCGCGTCGAGCAGCTTGCGCACCTCGGCCGGGTCGGGGTCGCGCAGCAGCGCCTCGCTGTGGGCGCCCTTGCGGCAGGGGGAGATGAACGGGCCCTCGAAGTGGATCCCGGCCAGCTCGCCCTGCTCGACCAGCTCGGAGAGGAAGCCCGCGCGGTGCGCGAGGAAGTCCATCTCGCCGGTGACGGTGGAGGCGACGAGGGTGGTGGTGCCGTGCTCGCGGTGCGTACGGATGCCCTTGAGTACGTCGTCCACCGAGCCGGAGGTGAACGAGGCACCGCCGCCGCCGTGGTTGTGCATGTCCACGAAGCCCGGGACGATCCAGTGCCCGGAGAGGTCGAGCGAGGCGGCGTCGTCGTGGGCGGCGCCCGCGATCCGGCCGCCCTCGATGATCACCCGCCCGCCCTCCACGGTTCCGGTGGGCAGCACCACCCGGGCGCCGGTGAGAACGGTGCTTTCGGCGCGTGCGGCGTGCGCGGCGCGTGGGGCGCTAGCGGCCATCAGGCGGATACCTCCGTGGCGAGTGGTTCGTCGTCGGGCGGATTGGTGTCGTCAGTGGGGTGCGACTGCGTGGGGTGCGACTGCGTGGGGTGCGGCTGCGTGGCGTGCGCTCGGGCGGCGTGCGCCGCTGTGGTGGCGGGCTGGGCGGTGGTGAGCTCGGTGGCGGCGAGCAGGTCCCAGGCCAGCAGACCCGCGCCCAGACAGCCGGCGTGGTCACCGAGGGCCGCCGGGACGATCTCGGGCAGTTTCTGGAAGGTCACCCGCTCCTCGACCCGGGCCCGCAGAGGTGTGAACAAGGTTTCCCCGGCCTCGGCCAGACCGCCACCGATGATCAGCGTTCGGGGGTCGAGCAGGGTGAGCGCGGTGACCAGCCCCGCGGCGAGCGCGTCGACGGCGTCGAGCCAGACCCGTACGGCCGCGGGGTCGCCGGATTCCACGGCCTTCGCGCAGTCGGCGGCGTCCGCCTCCGGGTCGCCGCTCGCCGCCGCCCAGGCGCGGGTCACGGCCGCGGCGGAGGCGAGGGTCTCCAGACAGCCGCGCTGTCCGCAGCCGCAGTCGGGCCCGTCGGGGCGGACCACGACATGGCCGATCTCGCCCGCGTAGCCGTGGGCGCCGGCCTCTATGGAGCCCGCGATGCCGATGGCCCCGGCGATCCCGGTGCCCAGCGGCACGAACAGGAAGCGGTCGGCCCCCCGGCCCGCGCCGAGCCGCCCCTCGGCGAGACCGCCCGTGCGTACGTCGTGCCCGAGCGCGACGGGTACGCCGCCGAGCCGGGCGCCGAGGAGCTCGCGCATGGGTACGTCGCGCCAGCCGAGATTGGCCGAGTACACGGCGATACCGCGCTCGGCGTCGACGATGCCGGGCACGGCGACCCCGACGGCCAGCGCGCTCTCGCCGAAGTGCTCGACGCCGTACGCGCGCAGTTCCGCGGCGAAGCCGAGGATGGTCTCCACGACCGCGTCGGGCCCGCGCTCTCTGCCGGTCGCCCGGCGCGCTTGATGCAGCAGCGCGCCGTCCGCCCCTACGAGGGCGGCTTTCATGCCTGTGCCGCCCACATCCAGGGCGATGACGTGTCTCACGGAAACAGTCTCGCGCGTAGACCCGTGAAAGGTCTAGTCCACTGTCCAGGATTGTTGAGTCTCCATACAAACGCAGAAGCCTGTTGGCTCCAGGTTTGGGCGTTGCCTAAGTGAAACCAATCCCCGGTGGACCCGAAACCTCCGGATGAGGGAAAATCACTGCTTCATAACAGTGCGTCACGGGGGACCGACCGGGGCCTTACGCGCAATCGAAGAACAAGGGCGGGAACACAGCTGTGCGACAGCGCTATCTGGGAATGACCGCGGCGATAGCCGCATGGGGCATGACAATGGCGCTGGCCGGCTGCGGCAGTACGGGAGGGTCCGGGGACGACGTCACCCTCAAGTTCGTCGCCGCGGACTACGGCACCAGCGCCGAGAACAGTTCCGAGAAGTACTGGTCCGCGCTCGCCTCGGCGTTCGAGTCCGAGAACCCCGGCATCAAGGTCGATGTCAGCGTCCGCCCCTGGAAGACCGTGGACAGCGATGTCGCCACGATGGTCGAGGAGAACCGGGCCCCTGACATCGCGCAGGTCGGCTCGTACGCCAACTACGTGAAGAAGGACAAGCTTTACACCGCCGACGAAGTCCTCTCCGTCCCCACACAGGCGAACTTCCTCTCGCAGCTCTCCGAGGCCGGCAAGGTCAACCGCATCCAGTACGGACTGCCGTTCGTCGCCTCCACCCGGCTGCTCTTCTACAACAAGAAGCTCTTCGACCAGGCCGGTCTCGACGCCCCGAAGAACTGGGACGACATCCAGTCCAGCGCCGAGGCGCTCAAGGCCACGGGTGTGACCACACCGTTCGCGCTGCCGCTGGGCTCCGAGGAGGCGCAGGGCGAGACCATGATGTGGCTGCTGAGCGGCGGTGGCGGCTACACGGACACCGCCGACGGCTCGTACAACATCGACTCGCCGCAGAACATCAAGACGTTCCAGTGGCTCCAGAAGGAGCTGGTCGGCAAGGGGCTGACCGGGCCTGTCGCTCCCGGCAAGCTCGACCGCGCCACCGCCTTCAAGGCGTTCACCAGCGGCCAGGTCGGCATGCTCAACGGACATCCCTCCCTGATGGAGGAGGCCGCGAAGCAGGGCGTCAAGTTCGGGATGGTGCCGCTGCCCGGCGTCAACGGCAAGGCCAAGGCGTCCATGGGTGTGGCCGACTGGATGATGGCCTTCAAGCAGAACGGTCACCGTGAGGCGATCGGCAAGTTCCTGGACTTCGCGTACAACGACAAGAACGTGATGTCCTTCGCCGGGCAGTACGACCTGCTTCCGGTCACCTACAGCGCGAACGAGGCGATGGTGGCGGACCCGCAGTACGCGGACCTGCGCACGTTCCTGACGGCGCTGCCCACGTCCGAGCTGATCCCGTACGGCAAGAACTCGTGGGCGAGCGTGAGCGAGAGCTTCAAGAAGAACATCGGCAAGGCGGTCGAGCCGGGCGCCAGCCCGTCGAACGTCCTCGGCGGGATCGCCAGGGACGCGGCGGCGGCCGAGGCCGCCGAGTAGCGTGTGGTCGTATGACCGCGTCTGACCCGGCTGACGCTGCCGCCGACTCGGCGGACTCCGCCGACTCCGCCGCTCCCGCCGACCCGGCCGGTCCCGCCGGGCTCTCCGAGCGCGACCGCGCCGTACTCGCCATGGAGCGGCGCGGCTGGCCGGGTCCCGGGGCCAAGGAGCGGGCGATCAGGGAGGGGCTCGGTCTGTCGCCGACCCGCTACTACCAGCTGCTGGGCGCGCTGCTGGACGATCCGCTGGCGCTGGAGCACGACCCGGTGACGGTGAACAGGCTGCGGCGGATCAGGGACGAGAGACGGCGTCGCCGTTAGGGCCTCAGCGGGCTCCCCGCCGGGAGCCTCCGGGGGGCCTCTATCCGGCCGGACAGCCTCCGTACCGCGGTGGGCGCCGATATGGTCGTGGCATGGGCAGCAACCCGTACCCCTTGCCGCAACCGGCCACCCCCGCCGGCGCCGACGGTCTGGCCGCGCTCCTCGCGCGGCCGGGCAAGGCCGTCGTCGCGCTCGACTTCGACGGCACCCTCGCCGAGATCGTCCCCGACCCCGAACAGGCCCGCGCGCATCCGCGTGCCGTCCCCGCACTGGCCGCGCTCGCGCCGCACGTCGCGTCGGTCGCGGTCGTCACCGGCCGCCCGGCCGGGGTCGCGGTGCGGTACGGCGGCTTCGAGCGCGTGCCGGGACTGGACCATCTCGTGGTCCTGGGCCACTACGGCGCCGAGCGCTGGGACGCCGTCTCCGGCACCGTCCGCGCCCCCGCCCCGCACGAGGGCGTCGCGGCGGTCCGTGCCGAACTCCCCGGCGTCCTCGACCAGTTCGGCGCGTGGCGCGGCACCTGGATCGAGGAGAAGGGCCAGGCGGTCGCCGTCCACACCCGCCGCGCCGCCGACCCGCAGGCCGCCTTCGACGCCCTGCGCGACCCGCTGGCCGAGCTGGCGGCCCGCCACGGACTGATCGTCGAACCGGGCCGCATGGTCCTGGAGCTGCGTCCGCCCGGCATGGACAAGGGCGTGGCGCTGGTGGAGTACGTACGCGAGGTCGGCGCCGAGACGGTCCTGTACGCGGGCGACGATCTGGGCGACCTCCCGGCCTACGCGGCGGTCGGGAAGCTTCGCTCCGAAGGCCACCCTGGGCTGCTGATCTGTAGCGGCGGTGAAGTACCCGAACTGGCCGAGCGCGCCGATCTGCGGCTGCCGGGACCGGCGGCGCTGGCGGACTTCCTGGCGGCGCTGGCGGAGGCGATGGGCGGACGGCCGACGTCCGACGCCTGATGGCCGACGCGCTCGTCGCCCCCGTCGCCCGTTGCGCCCGTCGCCGTTGCCGCGTCGCCCGTCGCGCCCGGAGTCCTCAGGCGCGCAGCGCCGTCAGCTGATCCAGGAACCACCGCTGCGGCGGCAGCGCCGTCGCCGCCGCGGCCAGCCGCTTGGCGCGTTCCGCGCGCTCGTCGGCCGGCATGGTCAGCGCCTCGTGGAGGGCCGCCGCCGTGGCGCTGATGTCGTACGGGTTCACCACCAGCGCGTCCTCGCCCAGCTCCTCGTACGCCCCCGCCTCCCGCGACAGCACCAGCGCGCTCCCGCGCTCGGAGATGAGGGGGATCTCCTTCGCGACCAGGTTCATGCCGTCGCGGATCGGGTTGACCAGCGCCACATCCGCCAGCCGGTAGGCGGCCAGCGAGCGGGCGAAGTCGTCCTCGACATGGAGGACGACCGGCGTCCAGTCGGCCGTGCCGAACTCGGCGTTGATCTCGTCGGCCAGCCGCTGGACCTCGGCGGTGTAGTCGCGATAGACCGCCAGGTCCTGCCGGGACGGGTAGGCGAAGGCGACATGGACGACCCGCTCGCGCCAATCCGGGCGTTCGGAGAGCAGCAGCCGGTAGGCGAGCAGACCGCGCACGATGTTCTTCGACAGTTCCGTACGGTCCACCCGGACGATCGTCTTCCGCTCCTCGCCCGTGCTCGTACGGCCGATCTGCCCCCGCAGGGTCCCGATCCGCTCGTCCACGTCCGGGCGGTGCGCGCGCTCGCGCAGGAAGTCGCCGTCCACGCCCAGGCCGTGCACACCGATCCGGGTCTTTCCCGTGCCCCCCGTCGCGCCCAGCAGCTCCGTACAGCACGCCGTGAACGCGTCGGCCCACCGGTGCGTCAGAAACGCCGCGCGGTCCGCGCCGAGGATGCCGCGCAGCAACTGGCGCGCGATGTCGTCGGGCAGCAGCCGGAAGTAGTCGACCGGGGCCCAGGGCGTGTGCGAGAAGTGCCCGATCCTCAGGTCGGGGCGCAGGGCGCGCAGCATCCCGGGCACCAGCGCCAGGTGGTAGTCCTGCACCAGCACGGCCGCGCCGTCGGCCGCCTCGTCGGCCAGGGCCTCCGCGAAGGCGCGGTTGTATGTCTCGTACGAGGCCCACCGCGCGCGGAACTCCGGGCCGAAGGCAGGCTCCAGCGGGGTCTGGTAGAGCAGGTGGTGGACGAACCAGAGCGTGGAGTTGGCGACGCCGTTGTACGCGTCCGCGTACACCTCGGGCGCGATGCCCAGCATCCGCACCCGCCGGCCGCCCGAGTCGGCGGGGTCGAGCCGGCCGCCCGTACGCCGTACCGCCTCGCGGTCGCCCTCCCCGAGCGCCGCGCACACCCACACCGCGTCCCCGTCCTGCCCGATGGCCGACAGGCCGGACACCAGCCCGCCGCCGCCGCGCCTGGCCTCCAGCGAGCCGTCGTCCCGCGGTGTGTACGAGACGGGGCCGCGGTTGGACGCGACGAGGACCTGGGCCCGGGAGGGCGGCTCGGTAACCATGTGCCGAAACCTAGCCCGTCACGGAAACGCTCAAACGTACGGACGCGGCTGGGTCGCCCGTCAACGGCCGGGCACGGCCGTCAGTCCCGCCGGCCGCGCAGGGCGGCCAGCGCGACCACCCCGGCGCCGCTCAGCGCGAGCACCACCCCGACGAGCAGCCACAGCCGCTCGGCCGTGCTCCCGGCCTGGGCCAGCTGCGTGTGCACAGCGCTCAGAGGCCCGGTCATCGCATGATTCATCGCCATAACCGGGCAATCTAGATAATTCGCATGATCGTATTCCGTTACGCCGCGCGTCCGGCCGTGTACTCCGCGATCTCCCGCACCGGCGGCCGTTCCTCCGTGTCCACCACGTGCGTGCGCGGTACGAAACCGTTCTCGCCGCGCTCGAACTGCGTCAGCTCAGGCCGTACCAAATGCGCCCGGGACAGCCGCAGCTGCGCCGTACGGTAGATCGCCGCGGCCATCCGCCCCAGCGCCCGCTCGTCCTGGTGGCGGTGGATCCGTACCCCGACATCGACCTGCCCCAGCGCGTCGAGACCCGCGGTACGCAGGGCGTCCACGAGCAGCCCCAGCTCCACCCCGTACCCGACGGGGAACGGCAGCCGCTCCAGCAGCGAGCGCCGCGCCGCGTACTCGCCGCCCAGCGGCTGAACGAAACCGGCCAGCCGGGGCCAGTGCAGATTGAGCAGCGGTCTGGCCACCAGCTCGGTCACGCGCCCGCCCTGGCCGGGGCCCGGTCCCGGTCCCGTTCCGGATCCCGGTCCCGTTCCAGATCCAGATCCCGTTCCAGATCCAGATCCCCGTCCCGCCGGATCCGGGTACAGCGGACGGTCGTACATCGCCTTCACGAACTGCACGTCCTGATCGGTCAGCAGCGGCCCCACGATCCCGGACACGAAATCGGCCGAAAACCGCTTCAGGTCGGCGTCCACGAAGCACACGATGTCGCCGCTCGTCACCAGCAGCGACCGCCACAGCACCTCGCCCTTGCCGGGCAGCGCCGGCAGCCGCGGCAGTATCGCGTCCCGGTGCTCCACGCGCGCGCCCGCCGCCGCGGCGACCGCGGCCGTACGGTCGGTGGAACCGGAATCGACCACCACCAGTTCATCGACCAGCCGCACCCGCTCCATCAGTTCGCGCCGGATCACGGAGACGATCTCGCCGACCGTCTCCTCCTCGTTCAGCGCCGGAAGGACCACACTCACGGTCGAACCGCGCGCGGCCTTCGCCACGGTCAGCCGGTCGAGCGGGCGGTCGGCCACGGACCAGGAACGCCTGGTCAGCCAGTGCTCCACCTCTTCCAGCACGGTCGGTACTCCCTGTGCGTGTGCGTACGTGTGCCATGAACGTGATCCATCTCGCGGTGCGGACGACTATCTCAACCGTGCGCTCCGTCGGTTACAGTCTTGAACAACACGAATGACCGCCGCATGCCGGGGGTCGTTACGTCGATAAACGCATCGGACCCGGGGTCCGGCGCCATAGCGCTCATCCAGAGGGACTGAGGGAACGGCCCGTTGAAGTCCCGGCAACCCTCCCGCCGACCATTCGAGGTCACGGTGGGGAAGGTGCCAATTCCGTCTCGTGGCGAAGTACGTCGCGAGGAAGATGAGGAGAAAGGGCCTCGCCTCCATGGCTGTGCAGACCGCCGTCCAGAACGCCGACTCCGTCGCCGACTCGGTGGATCTCGGACCCGCCGCCGCACTCTCGTGCCGCGAATGCGGAGAGCGCTTCGACCTCGGCCCCATCTTCGCCTGTGCCAGCTGTTTCGGGCCGCTCGAAGTGGCGTACGACCTGCCGAGCGGCACCCCCGAAGAGCTGAAGAAGCGTATCGCCGAGGGCCCGGACAACATCTGGCGCTACGCGCCGCTGCTGCCCGTCCCCGCCGATGTGGCCACGAAGCCCAATATCAACCCCGGCTTCACCAAGCTCGTCAAGGCCGACAACCTCGCCCGTGAACTGGGCGTCACCGGCTCCCTGCACATCAAGGACGACTCCGGCAACCCGACGCACTCCTTCAAGGACCGTGTCGTCGCCATCGCCGTCGAAGCCGCCCGTGCCTTCGGATTCACCACGCTCTCCTGCTCCTCCACGGGCAATCTGGCCGGCGCCGTCGGCGCCGCCGCCGCCCGCGCCGGCTTCCGCTCCTGCGTCTTCATCCCGCACGACCTGGAGCAGGGCAAGGTCGTCATGGCGGCGGTGTACGGCGGTGAACTCGTCGGTATCGAGGGCAACTACGACGACGTCAACCGGTTCTGTTCCGAGCTGATCGGCGACCCGCTGGGCGAGGGCTGGGGCTTCGTCAACGTCAACCTCCGCCCGTACTACGGCGAGGGCTCCAAGACGCTGGCGTACGAGATCTGCGAGCAGCTCGGCTGGCGGCTGCCCGACCAGATCGTCATCCCGATCGCCTCGGGCTCGCAGCTGACGAAGATCGACAAGGGTCTCCAGGAGCTGATCAAGCTGGGCCTGGTCGAGGACAAGCCGTACAAGATCTTCGGCGCGCAGGCCGAGGGCTGCTCGCCGGTGTCCACCGCCTTCAAGGCCGGACTCGACGTCGTACGGCCCCAGAAGCCGGACACCATCGCCAAGTCCCTGGCGATCGGCAACCCGGCCGACGGCCCGTACGTCCTGGACATCGCCCGCCGCACCGGCGGCGCCGTCGAGGACGTCAACGACGAGCAGATCGTCGACGCGATCAAGCTGCTGGCGCGCACCGAGGGCATCTTCGCGGAGACGGCCGGGGGTGTGACCGTCGGCGTGACGAAGAAGCTGATCGAGGCCGGTCTCCTCGACCCGGCGCTGACCACCGTCGTCCTGAACACCGGTGACGGTCTCAAGACGCTCGACGCCGTCGCCCCGACGACCGGCCCGACGGCGACCATCCGCCCGAGCCTGGACGCGTTCCGCGACGCCGGCCTGGCCGGCAGCTGACGACCACCACGACGTTTCCGACGTTTCGGAAGACGGAAGGCAGAACACCACCATGAGCGTCAACGTCCGCATCCCCACCATTCTCCGTACATACACCGGCGGAAAGGCCGAGGTCGCCGCCGAGGGAGCGACCCTCTCCGAGGTCATCCAGTCCCTGGAGACGAACCACCCGGGCATCGCCGCCCGCGTCCTGGACGACCAGGGCAAGCTGCGCCGCTTCGTGAACGTGTACGTGAACGACGACGACGTCCGCTTCGAGCAGGGCCTGGAGACCGCCACCCCGGCGGGCGCGGGCGTCTCGATCATCCCCGCCGTCGCCGGGGGCTGAACCCCGGATTCTCCTCCGCTCCGTGACTGGTACGGCCCCCTCCGTGAGAGAAGCGGAGGGGGCCGTTCTACATGGTTGAGCGCGGTACAGTATGGGAACGCCCCGCTGTCGCCCCTGCCGAACGCATGCGAGAACGCGACAACATGGGGTCGAAGTCGGAGTGCCGTATGCGCCGTAGGTGCGCTTTGCCCGGCCCGACTTGCCCTGGAACGCAGGGAATTCAACGCTATGCGTGTTCAGCCATGCCCAGAATTCTCGTCCGATTGACCTGTTGCAGAGGGCAGTTGGGCAGATACATTCAGCCGCGGTCGACGCGTTCCGGCGCGAAGTGTGGCCCCGTGCAAGGGCCAGTAATAGGGGAGTTAGGCATGGCTCAGGGCACCGTCAAGTGGTTCAACGCGGAGAAGGGCTACGGCTTCATCGCGGTAGACGGTGGTGCGGATGTTTTCGTCCACTACAGCGCGATCCAGATGGACGGTTACCGCACCCTTGAAGAAGGTCAGCGAGTGGAGTTCGAGATCTCGCAGGGCCAGAAGGGTCCGCAGGCGGACATGGTCAAGCTCGCCGTCTGATCCCGGCGCGATCGGCCACCGACGCACTGACGTACGAACTCACGACGCACGACTCGTGACTCACGCCGAGGGGTCCGCATCCCGAACAGGGGATGCGGACCCCTCGTGCGTTCCGGCGGGCCCGGTGCGTCCGGCGCGTCCTGAGGGTCCGGCGCGTGCGGCGCGTGCGGCGCGTCCTGAGGGTCCGGCGGGTCCGCTGCGTACGGGAGGAGCTTGCACTCTCGGGGGTCGAGTGCTAATCATTGGCGTTAGCACTCTGCAAGTGAGAGTGACAACTTAAGGACCGGGTCGGTGAGGCCCGAAGAGCCGGTGGAGCAAGGAACCGCACGGCTCTCAGGCCGTCCGTCGCGGGCGCCAGCGCGGTCCGGAGCAATCCACCCCATGTCCGGGAGGACCACTTCACATGGCCAAGATCATCGCGTTCGACGAGGAGGCACGGCGCGGTCTCGAGCGCGGGATGAACCAGCTCGCCGACGCCGTCAAGGTCACCCTTGGCCCCAAGGGCCGAAACGTCGTCCTTGAGAAGAAGTGGGGCGCCCCCACGATCACCAACGATGGTGTGTCCATCGCCAAGGAGATCGAGCTTGAGGACCCGTACGAGAAGATCGGCGCCGAGCTGGTCAAGGAAGTCGCCAAGAAGACGGACGACGTAGCCGGCGACGGTACGACCACCGCCACGGTGCTCGCCCAGGCGCTGGTCCGCGAGGGTCTGCGCAACGTGGCCGCGGGCGCCAACCCGATGGCCCTCAAGCGCGGTATCGAGAAGGCCGTCGAGGCCGTCTCCGGTGCCCTGCTGGAGCAGGCCAAGGACGTGGAGACCAAGGAGCAGATCGCTTCGACCGCCTCCATCTCCGCCGCCGACACTCAGATCGGCGAGCTGATCGCCGAGGCGATGGACAAGGTCGGCAAGGAAGGCGTCATCACCGTCGAGGAGTCGCAGACCTTCGGCCTTGAGCTTGAGCTCACCGAGGGCATGCGCTTCGACAAGGGCTACATCTCGGCGTACTTCGCCACCGACATGGAGCGTATGGAGGCGTCCCTGGACGACCCGTACCTCCTGATCGTCAACTCCAAGATCGGCAACGTGAAGGACCTCCTTCCGCTGCTGGAGAAGGTCATGCAGTCGGGCAAGCCCCTGCTGATCATCGCGGAGGACGTCGAGGGCGAGGCGCTGTCGACCCTGGTCGTCAACAAGATCCGTGGCACCTTCAAGTCCGTCGCCGTCAAGGCCCCGGGCTTCGGTGACCGCCGCAAGGCCATGCTCAACGACATCGCCATCCTCACCGGCGGTACGGTCATCTCCGAGGAGGTCGGCCTCAAGCTGGAGAACGCCGGCCTGGACCTGCTGGGCCGCGCCCGCAAGGTCGTCATCACCAAGGACGAGACCACCATCGTCGACGGTGCCGGTGACAGCGACCAGGTCGCCGGCCGGGTCAACCAGATCCGCGCCGAGATCGAGAACAGCGACTCGGACTACGACCGCGAGAAGCTCCAGGAGCGCCTCGCGAAGCTGGCCGGCGGCGTGGCCGTCATCAAGGCCGGCGCCGCGACCGAGGTCGAGCTCAAGGAGCGCAAGCACCGCATCGAGGACGCGGTGCGCAACGCCAAGGCCGCCGTCGAGGAGGGCATCGTCGCCGGTGGTGGCGTGGCTCTGCTCCAGGCTTCCTCGGTCTTCGAGAAGCTTGAGCTGACGGGCGACGAGGCCACTGGCGCCGCGATCGTCAAGCTCGCGCTGGAGGCTCCGCTCAAGCAGATCGCCGTCAACGGTGGTCTTGAGGGCGGCGTCGTCGTGGAGAAGGTCCGCAACCTGACGGTGGGTCACGGCCTGAACGCCGCGACCGGCGAGTACGTCGACATGATCGCCGAGGGCATCATCGACCCCGCGAAGGTGACGCGCTCTGCCCTGCAGAACGCCGCCTCCATCGCGGCGCTGTTCCTCACCACCGAGGCCGTCATCGCCGACAAGCCGGAGAAGGCCGGCGCGGCCCCGGCCGGCGGCGGCATGCCGGGCGGTGACATGGACTTCTGAGCCTGACGGCTCGGACCTGGTCCATGGTCTGAAGTGACCGAGGGCGGTACCCCTGATTCGGGGGTGCCGCCCTCGGGCGTTTCAGCGACTGAAGTCCTTGAGCGCTTCGGTTTCCAGAACGATGCCGACGGGGGCCGGGACCTTGACCGCCGCGCCGTACGGGCGTGAGGTACGGAGCTGGTACCGCCCGTTCTGCGGTTCGGTGTAGATCACCAGCAGCCCCGCGTCCCTGTCGATGAGGAGATAGACGGGGACTCCGGCGGCGGCGTAGCCATCGCGCTTTTCCTTGCGGTCGCGGCGATCGGTGTCGTGATCGTGGGAGGTCACCTCGACCGTCATGAGCACGCCGTTGGTGTCACCCCACTCGCCCTGACCCGCGAAGTGACCTATTGGCGCGAGGGCTCCGTCCGGGCGGGCGCGGCCATTGCGGTAGGTCTCCACCTTCAGGCCCTGCTCCGGGTACAGCCCCAGTTCAGGGCGCTGCTGCATGCACTGCCGCAGCAGCCACATGATGATTTCTCCGTGGTCGCCGTCCGGCACGGGCTTGACCTCCAGCTTTCCGTTGATGAATTCGAGCGTCACGGTCTCGGGGGCCGCGTGGGCGATCTGCTCGAATTCCTCGACGGACATCTGGGCGTGATCAGCGGTACTGGGGGTCATGGTTTCGCCTCCTCCCCTCCATGGTGCCCCGGATTTATGGCGGCGGATCGACTGGATGGTCATGTCGGGATCCTTTCTGGTGGGCGGGGGCGCCGCACTTCGCGCACTCCAGGACTCGCAGTGGCGGGCGTGGTGCGCGGATCCGCTCCGGCGGGAGCTTGGACGTCAGCCGTACGCGGGCGAGCGCCGCCGGGTGGTGGACGACGGGGCCTCGCGCGGCGGCAGGTGCGCGAAGTCGTCATCCCTGCGGGCCTGTTGACCGGGCGTCGAACGCTTGCCGTAGCCGGGGACCGCCATCGGGGGAGAAGTGGGTGAAGCGGGTGACGTCGCGTGCGTCTCGGGCGCGGCAGCATTGAGCTGGCTCTCAGCCAGGGGATCGCTTTCCTGAAGCGTCGATCTTGATTGGTCAGGCCCTCGCCAGATGTCGCAAGCATCGGCGGGGGCTGTTTTGTGCCCCGAAGGACTCTGAAGGGCACGCTAGGGCGTCGCAACCCTGCGTGGCAAGTCGGTCACGAAAAGTCAACACCCCAGGCAGGGGGGGCGGGTGGGTAGAGACCCGCCTCCCATTCCTTGCGAAGAGGGCTCGGATCCCGAGGCTTGAGCCCCGGGCCGTGAGGAAGTTTTTCGGATGGGGGCGCAACCCCGGGGGGTGTCGCACGTCTGGTGGGTTGAAGGGGCCCTTCAGCTGTTCCAGACCGTGTTTCCGTGACTTCCTCGGGAGAAATTTCATGTCTTCGCAGGCCAAAAGGAATTACCGTCCCCGGGTCCTGGCTGCCGCCATCGGTGCCGCGCTGCTCATGGGCGGTGGCTTCGCCGCGCAGGCCGTCGCCGACTCCGTCGTGAAGCCGGCCGCGCCGAAGGTCACCACGACCGTGGAGACGACCCAGCAGGACACGACGAAGTCCGTCGAGACCCCGAAGGTCGTCGACGCGGGTAAGTCGGGCGGCGTGGCCAAGCCGGGTGGCGGCGTGGCCAAGGCGGGCGGCGGGGCCGGGGAGCCCAAGGTGATCGAGCCGGGCGACCTGGCCAAGACGCCGGCGAGGTAACAGCGGCGGCAGCACCACGGGGGCGGGCCGGTCATCCCCAGGGCCGCCCGCCCCTCCCGCAATGGATCGAGGCACATGCAGTACGTCATAGCCGCGGCGCCGTCCTGGTGGTCCCGCCTGCTCTCCCGTATGTCCCGGACCGAGGGCGCGCCGGTGCGGGAACGGTCTCTCCGGGCGCTCGACACGCCGTACGACGACAGGCGCCCGCCCACACTGGCCGAGCTGTACCGGGCACGACGAGTCGACATGGTGCGGCTCGCGCTCTTCCTGGTGGACGAACTGTCCACCGCCGAGGACGTCGTCCAGGACGCCTTCGCCGCCGTCTGCCGCACGCATGGCAACTCGCTGGACGGGCTCCAGGACCCGGCGGCCTATCTGCACACCGCCGTCGTCAACGCGGCCCGCTCCGTGCTGCGCAGACGTCGCACCGCCCGTGGCCATACCCCGCCCCATGAGGGGTACGGGCCGCCCGTGGACGAGGGGCTGCTGCTCGCCGAGGAGCATCGTCAAGTCCTCGACGCGCTGGCCCAGTTGACGCGGCCGCAGCGCGAGGTGCTGGTGCTGCGCTACTGGTCGGAGCTGTCGGAGGCGCAGATCGCGCAGACGCTCGGCCTGTCGCGCGGCACGGTCAAGTCCACCGCGAGCCGCGCGCTGGACGCGCTGGAGAAGAAGCTGGGGGCGGTCCGATGAGACCGGACGCGGAAGACCGCCGACGTGCCACCGAGGACCGGCTGCGCGCCGCGCTGGCCGCCCGTGCCGCGCTCGTCACGCATCATGATCTGCGCCCCGAGGAGCCTCCGCGGGGACGCGGCTGGGGCGTGCGCCGGGTGCGCAGGGTCGCACTGGCCGCGCTCGGTGTGGCCGCCGCCGTGGTGGTCATGTGCCTGCCCGTGCTGCTGTCCGGCGGCGCGCAGGCGCCGGGTCCGGTACCGCCCGCCGACACCCCGGGCGTCAGCGAACCGCCGGTGGTCGTACCGACGCACCCGACCGGCCCGTCGGTGCAGACCTCGTCGTAGGTTTACTGGTGAGCGCCTTCCCGGGCGGACACCGTGATCAGCGCCGGGGCGGTCGTCCCCGTGGACCTCAGGGCGTCCACGAAGATCTCCGTCGTCCACGCGGCCACATCGAGCGACCATTCAGGGACGCGGCAGTGGAACGCCGGGCCGGGGCGCATTCCCTCCGTCTGGACCTCGCCCGCGAGGGGGAGGCCCAGACCGTCCTGCCCGGAGGTTGTGGCCGCCCCGGCAGGCGCGGGCCCGATCGTCATCGCGTCGTACGCACGCTCCTGGGCCGCCGCGAGGAGGTCGGACGCGCGGCCGGACAGACCGGCGGTCTCGGGCGCCCATACGGACACGGTGAGGCCGGCCGACGCGCCGGGGTCCGGGTCCGCGAGGGCGAACCAGGCCGCCGCGTCCACGAGATCGGCGCGGCCGTCGGGGGCCAGCTGGAGAGGCGCCACGGTGTGCAGCCCCGTGAGACGGAAGCGGCCCAGACGGGTCAGGACATCGCGGAGGACCGTCGCCGCGGGCTGAATCGGAATCCGCTGCCCGGGCAGGTCCTCGCTGACCGCGACCTGGAGCCAGGCCAGTTGGTGGACCTTTCCGTCCTGGGTCCAGTCGCCGCCCGCGTCGTTGTGTCCCCAGCGCTCGCCCTCCGGCCCGCCCGTATGGAAGGAACTCAGCCCATAGGCGACCGTCCGCTTCACGACGAGGCTGTACATGTCCTCTTCGAGGCCGTCGTCCTCATGGGCCCGGCGGATCCATGGCTCCAGGTCGAGGACGCCATGGACGCCCAGAATCATGGTCGGCGCCGAATCGTCCGCGTCGTCGGTCAAGGAGCTTCCCTTCCCTTTCTAGACGGCGCACCGTAACGACTGGGGCGCCGTGACGGCCTTCTCGGGTGAGTCGATGACACCGATGATGTCCACATCGATGACGCTTCGCCAACTGATGGTCCGATTCACGTTGACGCACCGTTTGCGGGCATTGGCCCGGCGTGCGCTGCCGCCGCCCTGCTTCACGATCTTGGAGCCGGTCGCCACGGTCCGCCAGGAACCGTCAGCGTTCCTCACCTGTAGATCAACGGTGACGCGCGCCTTGTCGCCGGGCCCGCTGACCTTCTTCCACCAGCCGTGGGCGGACGCGGTCGGGGGCGGGGTGCTGGAGACATGGACGCGGTCGCCATTGGTGATGATCACGCCGGGCTCGGCCGCGTCCGCGTAGGCGGGCGCGAAGGACGTACCGGCGAGGAGCGTGGTCACGGCGGCCGACAGGACAAGGGTTCTCCGCAACATGGGGAAACCTCCACTGATCCACTGATTCGGAGTGTTCTGTCAGCGTGGAGGCCGGGCCGGGTACGGAACAAGGCGATGGCGATGAGTCGCCAGCGGGGGTCAGCTCGTAGCGGCGGCCTCGGTGAGCAGGACCTGGGCCAGTTCGTGGGGTTGGGAGAACATCGGCCAGTGGCCGGTGTCCAGCTCGACCAGCCGCCAGCGGTCACTGGTCAGCAGCGCGGCCACGCGGGGGCTCGGCTCGGCGCCGTCGAGCAGGCACTTGATGTACGTCGCCGGAAGCTCGCCGAGCGGGCGGGACAGCTCGGCGGGCTCGGTCAGCGAGGCGCCCGGGTGGGGCGTCGAGCCGGTCACGATCCGGGTGATCTGCTCGTCCGTCAGGCCCTGGCCCGCGTAGTCGGGCGCCGCCAGAGGAGGCCAGAAGCCGCCGGTCGCGGCGATCGCGCCCTCCACCATCGCCCGGCCGTCCGGCCAGTCGGAGACGAACGACTCGCCGTCCGCCGGAACATTGGAGTCGACGAAGACCACGCGCGCCAGCCGGTCACCGATCAGCTCGGCGGCCTGGCCGGTCGGAATGCCCGAGTAGCTGTGGCCGACCAGGACGACGTCCCGCAGACCGTTCCGCTCGACCACGTCCACGATGTCCTGGACATGCCGCCGCTGCCCGGCCGGTACGCCCTGCTTCTCCGCCAGGCCGGACAGCGTCACGGCATGGGCGCCATGGCCGGCCGCGCGCAGCTCCGGCACCACCTCGTCCCACGCCCACGATCCGAGCCACGCGCCTGCTACGAGTACGAATTCAGTCATGCGCGGAACCTAGCGGAGGGGTCTGACATTCCTCCGTCGCCGGACCGCCGGCGGCTGTGCAGTGGCAGAGCGGCAAGCGTGAGCAGAAGGGCGAGTCCGAGCAGCATGGCCGTCGCGGGCACGGGCTGCTTGTCGCGCCAGAGCTGGACCGGCAGGCCGATCCAGGGCACGCGCAAGCGTGCGACGCCTTTGAGTGCCGAGGGCCGGACCGGGGTGGAGTCCGGTGCGGAGTTGGCGTCACCCTTGGTGATCAGGTCGTTGTCGGGACGCACCTGGTGGACCCGATGGGTGAGCAGACGGTTGGGCCGGGTGGGGTCCTGGGTCAGCACGATCTGGCCCACAGCCGGAGTGCGGTCGCGCGGTGGCTGATAGAGAACGACGTCGCCCGGCACGAGGGCGGGACGCATGGAGCCGGACTGGACCACGCCCGCAGTCCAGCCCAGGGCCAGCACGGGAAAGTGCGCCCACACCAGCAGCCCGACCATCGAGCCGAGCACGGTACGTGAGATGACCGAGGTAACCACGCGGACCGGGTGCGGGGCGCCGTCGGCCGTGGGGTGGTGGAGCGGGCGGGCGGCCAGGTCACCCGGGAAGGTCACGTCCGTTCCCGCGCTTCCCAGGTGAAAGTCACCTCATTGGTGTTCGAGCCCTGCGAGCCGCCGGGTGCGCTCGGGCTGTACTTCCACGCGAACCGGAAGCTCAGCGAGTTGGGTGGCCTGCCGGTCAGCGGCCAGGGGCCCACGCCGGTGCGGAAGTCGGTGTGCAGGGCGACGAACCTGTCCAGGGTGCCGTCGAACGCGGTCCTGTGCGGAGTGAAGCCGTCGCAGTCCCCGAAGGTGCCGCCGCGGCCCACCTCGATCTTGAGGTCGATGAAGGATTGATAGTTGTTGGGCCAGTTCGCCGAGTTGCTGTACAGCTTGAGCGCCGTGGGAAAGTCGGCGTTCGACTTGACATCGATGCAGTTGGAGCCTGTGTCGCCGGGGCGCATGCTGCCGACGCGGAACATGGGCACCTTGCCGTCATTGGCCAGCCCCGCCGAGCTGGAGGTCCATTCGTTGCCGCTGTTGCTGCTGGTACCGCTCCAGTCGGCGTTGGTGGCCCCCCAGACCAGAGCACCGCTGAGCAGTAACCCGAGCGGAACGGGCACCACTTGTGCCAGCACGCTCAGCCAGGGACGCGCCATCACCCACTCCGTTCAGTTCAATCGCTTTTGCAGCATATTGGCCCCTCCTGTCCCACTTGTAGCGGTGCCGCTCCGTATCGCGATCCGGGTGTGCCAGGTCGGCGGCGATCTGTGGCGGCGGCGCTCCCGCACACGATCTCCCGGGTCGCACTGTCATGACATCGCGACTGATGGCCTCCAGCGACCGCTGTCGGCCGAACGAGGTGACGCGGTCCACGACCGGCCGACGCCCGGACCTGGCGGAGGGCGCTGACATCCCTCCGCTGCCGGGCCGCCGGATGGGTCAACCGATCTTGACGTCGGCGATGAAGGCCGACCACGCCGAGGTCCGGAAGACGAGCACCGGGCCGTCGGGGTTCTTGGAGTCGCGGACGGGGACGATGTCGGGGTGGTCGTCGGCTACTTCGACGCAGCTTCCGCCGCTGCCGTCGCTGTGGGTCGACTTGCGCCAGACGGTGCCTACTTCGACGCAGTCGCCGCCGCTGCCGCCGCTGTGGGTCGACTTCCGCCAGGAGGTGCCGATCTCCAGGCAATTGCCGCCGCTGCCATCGCTGTACGTCGACTTCTGCCAGGTGCCCACTTCCAGGCAGTTCCCGCCACTGCCTCCGCTGTACCTGGACTTACGCCAAGACACGCCGCTCAGGTCGTACTCATGGCTGCTGCTTTTCATGTTCGTAATCCTCCGCCACTGATTCGACCAGGGCCAAGGATTTTTCCGGTGAGAGTGCGCTGGCCCCCACCAGATCGTAGGTCAGTTCGTGGCGGACTACCGTCGCCGGATCGTCCAGCAACTGGCCCGACCCCATCGCCTCCAGGTAGGCGAGTGGTGGTGCGTCCTCAAAGGACATGAGCTTGAGCGCGCCCTCAAGCGCCGCGTGCGCGCCTGCGTCGAACGGCAGCACCTGCACGATGATTCTGTGCCGTCGAATCAGGGTCGCGACATGGCGCAGCGCCTCCGCCATCACCGCAGGTCCTCCGACCGGTCGGCGCAAAATCGCCTCGTCAAGCACCGTCCACACAACGGGCTTTGTTGGATCCTTCAGCAGCTTGGCGCGATCCAAACGAGCTGACACCAACTCGTCGATGACGTCCCCCGGCACCGTCGGGTGATACTCACGGAACACCGCCCGCGCATACGCCTCCGTCTGCAACAAGCCCGGGATCAGCTGCGGCGCGTACTCCTTGATCATCGTCGCGATCGCCTCGGCCTCCGCCGCCTCCGCGAAATGATCCGGATACTTCGACTTCTTCAGCGCCTCGCAATTCCGTAGGAAGAAGCCGTCCGTCTTGAACACCTCATCGAAGTGAATCGCGTATTCCGGCTGCATTCGGCGCGTACCGGCCTCGATCTGGCCGATGAGCGATCCGCTGACGAAGATCGGCCTGCCCAGCTCCTCCTGGGACATGTCCGCTTCGTCGCGCTGATGTCGGAGCTCGGCGCCGAGCATGGCGCGGGGTGAGGACGACGGGTCGAGTGGCTTGGGTCCAGGCACAGGTGCTCCCGGTGAGACAGATGTCGGTGTTGTGCTGCTTCCTCTGTTCACGCTAGCGACTGTCGGCCACTCTGTGTAGCCCAATCAGTCACACACAGTGGAGAGTTGCGTTGCTTCGTACCGAGGACACAAGAGATGCCGTCACCCACCGGTTCAGCCTTGTGCACTGCTCAGCGGACAGTTCCCCGGACTTCGACGACCCCCGTTACGACGGGCTCAAGGCCCGGCCACCGGAGGGATGCACGGTGGTGCGATTCGAGGCGTACTTCAGTCTGCGCTGCGCGCGCCGGGGTGCGACCCTGCTCGACGCCGTGGGGCCGCTGTGCGCGGAGATCAGGGCCGAGCACGGTCTGCTGATGACCGACCTCGGGATCGAGGGGCTCTGGGAGTGGGCCTCCGACGGGACCGACGGCCGGGGCGCGGAGGTGGTGGGGCAGTTGCTGCTGATGGCCGCCGAGCGCGGACCGCTGCTCGGGTACAGCGTGGATGACCTGGTGCGGTTCCTGCGTACGGCGACGACGACGGCGGCGGTGGGCTGAGCGACGTCGTGGACGTTCACGCCCCCGTCGCGGAGCCGGGGCGGATGATCATCAGGACCGTGACCGTCGCCCACAGGAGGTTGAAGATCCCCGTGTGCATGCCCAGGCGCGCGGTCAGCTTGGTGGTCGATGTCCCCGTGGCTTCTTCGAGGTCCGTCACTATCGCCTCCTGGCGCGGCAGTACCAGCGCCATGAGCGTGACGGCCGCGAGCCCGGTCAGGATGATCGAGACGATCAGCCAGGTGTCGCCCAGGACGCCCATCGCGCTCCCGGTGGCGAAGCCGAAGACCGGCACCGCGAGGCCGATCGTCGCGTAGACACGGCAGATGCGGTGCAGCAGTTGTACCGACGACAGCGCCCGGGGGTCCCCGGGCGCTGCCATCGCCCGCCTCGCGTACGGGGGGAACATGCTGGCGGCGACGGTGACCGGGCCGATCGCGACGATCGCGGCGAGGACATGAACGGCGAGCAGGAACTTCGTCACGGCGTGGATCGCTCTTTCGGCTTCGGCGTCGGCTTTCGACGGGAGGAGGGGCGTGCACGCCGACGCTAAGGCGCCGCTCACGGCCGTAGAAGTGGCGCTATTGCCAGGTCCCAACGGATTCTCGCCGTGGCGCGCAGAGGCGGTCAGGGGGTACCTGGCGGAGAATGGAGGTGGTCGACCGCGATCAGGAGGACGGCGGTCGGCGGCGCCGGCCGAGTCCGAGGAGGCACCGTGACCGAGACCTACGACTCCCGCCGTACGGCGGTTCTGCTCGTCGATCCCTACAACGACTTCCTCTCCGAGGGCGGCAAGATCTGGCCCAGGGTCGAACCCGTGGCCACGAAGGTCGGGCTGCTGGACCACCTGCGTTCCGTCGTGGCCGCCGCCCGGGAGGCCGGGGTACAGGTCATCTTCGTCCCGCACCGCCGCTGGGAGCCGGGCGACTACGAGACCTGGGACCACCCGAACCCCACCCAGCGCCAGATCATGGAGCGGCACAGTTTCGCCCGCGGCACCTGGGGCGGGGAGTTCCATCCGGACTTTCAGCCGCGGCCGGGCGATGTCGTCGCGCGGGAGCACTGGGCGCAGAGCGGGTTCGCCAACACCGATCTGGACCTCCAGGTCAAACAGCACGGCATCACACACGTCGTGCTGATCGGCCTGCTGGCGAACACCTGCATTGAGTCCACCGGCCGTTTCGCCATGGAGCTCGGCTACCACGTGACGCTGGTCAGCGACGCCACCGCCGCCTTCCTCCCCGAGATGATGATCGCCGCCCACGAGCTGAACGGCCCCACCTTCGCCCACGCCATTCTCACCACTGAGCGGCTCGTCGGGGCGTTCGCGGCCCGGACTCTCCAGTCCTCGCGCTGACCGCCGCGACCTGGCACAACGACGCCATCGGACAGCACCTAGCCTGTGGTCATGCACACCGTGGCCATCCTCGCGCTCGACCAGGTCATCCCGTTCGACCTGGCCGCGCCGATCGAGGTCTTCTCCCGTACCCGGCTGCCCGACGGCCGGGCCGGCTACCGGGTCGTGGTCTGCGCCGATTCGACGGCCGAGGTCGACGCCGGGCCGTTCGTCCTCCGGGCGCCGTACGGGCTCGACGTGCTCGCCGAGGCCGACACGATCGTCCTGCCCGGTACGGACGACCCGGCCGCCCCGGTGCCTCCGGACGTACTCGACGCCCTGCGGGCCGCCGCCGCGAGCGGCACCCGTATCGCTTCCGTGTGCACCGGCGCCTTCATCCTCGCCGCCACCGGGCTGCTCGACGGGCTGCGCGCCACCACCCACTGGCTGGCCGCCCCGCTGCTGGCCGCGCGCCATCCCGCCATCACCGTCGACGCCGATGTGCTGTACGTGGACAACGGCCAGTTCCTCACCTCGGCCGGGGCCGCCGCCGCGCTCGACCTGTGTCTGCACATGATCCGTAAGGACCACGGCTCGGCCGTCGCCGCCGACGCGGCCCGGCTGTCGGTCATGCCGCTGGAACGGGAGGGGGGCCAGGCGCAGTTCATCGTCCACGACCAGCCACCGGTGCCCGCCGGGGCCACGATGGAGCCTCTTCTGCGGTGGATGGAGGAGAACGCCGGCCGGGAGCTGACCCTCAAGGACATCGCCGCGCGGGCGGCGACCAGTACGCGGACGCTGAACCGTCGGTTCCGGGAGCAGACCGGGACGACGCCGTTGCAGTGGCTGCACCGGGCCCGTATCCGGCAGGCCCAGTACCTGCTGGAGGCGACCACGCATCCGGTCGACCGCATCGCGACCCAGGTGGGGTTCGGGTCACCTACCGCGTTCCGCGACCGGTTCAAGCGTGTCGTCGGTACGAGTCCGCACGTCTACCGGGCCGCCTTCCGGCACGGCTGAGGCGGCGGCGGTGGCGGCGGGTCCGGGCTCCGGCCGTACGTTCAGCTCCGTCAGCATCGTCTTCGTGAAGCCGAAGTAGTACGTGGCGACGAAGCCCACCGCGTAGCCGACCAGCAGCCCGCCCCCGTACACCACGACCAGCTCGCCCAGGCCCTTGTCGCCGTCGAGCAGCGGGAACAGCGCCCAGCCGGACGGGCCGATCGCCGTCGAACCGACCGCCGCGCCGAGCTGGTTGAAGAGGCCCACGAACCCGCCGCCGAACGCGCCGCCGACGCAGGCCGTGATGAAGGGGCGGCCGAGGGGGAGGGAGACGCCGTAGATGAGCGGTTCGCCGACGCCCAGGAAGCCGGCCGGGAGGGCGGACCTGATGGTGCGGCGGATCGAGCCGTTGCGGGGGAGGCGTACGTAGACGGCCGCCGCCGCGCCGACCTGGCCCGCGCCCGCCATGGCGAGGATGGGGAGGAGGACGGTGTAGCCCTGCTGTTCGATCAGGGTGGTGTGGATCGGGATCAGGGCCTGGTGCAGCCCCAGCATGACCAGGGGGAGGAAGAGACCGCCGAGGACGAAGCCGGCGCCCGCGCCGCCGTTCGCCAGCAGCCAGTTCGCGAAGTCGCCGATGGCCGTGGAGATCTCGCCCGCTACGTACATCAGGCCGTACAGCGTGACCAGACCGGAGACGAGGACGGTCAGCGTCGGGGTCACGAGCACATCCAGCGCCTCCGGGACCCATCGCCTGCACCACTTCTCGACATACACCGCGAGCACCGCCGCGCCCAGCGCGCCGAGCACACCGCCCTGGCCCGGGGCGAGCTGCCGGCCGAACGCGTCGATGTTGGCGACGCCCGGGAAGACGATGATCGCGGCGACCGCGCCGCCCAGGACGGGCGTGCCGCCGAACTCCTTCGCCGCGTTGTAGCCGACGAAGACCGCGATCAGCGACATGAAGCCCGAGGCGAGGGCGCCGAGGGCGGGCACGAGGGCGGGGAGCCAGTGGAGGTTGGTGAGGAGACCGTTGAGGCCCGCGATGATGCCGCAGCCGATGAGCGCGGGGATGAGCGGGACGAAGATGTTGGCGATACGGCGGAGGAAGAGCTTGAACGGGGTGGCGTTCCTGGCCTTTCGTTCCGCCTTGATGGCCGCTCCGCGTTCGGCCAGTCCGGCCCCGGTGGGGGTCGCCGCCCGAGGTGCGCGTCCCGCTTCCACCAGGCGCTCGAACTCCGGTGTCACCCGCGCCACCGTCCCCGGGCCGAGGACGATCTGATACGTCTCGTCCTCGACCACGCCCAGTACGGCGGGGAGCGCCCTGAGCGCTTCGTCCTGGACGAGGGAACGGTCGTGCAGGCCGAGGCGGAGCCGGGTCATGCAGTGGGCGATGGACGCGATGTTCGCGGCGCCTCCGACGAGCGGGAGGATCGCCTCGGCCGTGGCGCGGTTTCTGTCGGTGCCGGAGGGTCCGGCTTCGGGTGTGTCTGCTGGTGCCATGGTGCGTGTCTCTCAGTTGGTGCGGGCGGCCTTCAGCGCGGCGCGCAAGTGGCCGTCGGAATCGGTGAGGAGCGAGGCGGCGGTGGGTCCGTCGACCGCGCCGAGGATGGTGAGGATGGCGTTCTTCACCTCGCCGTCGGTGGTGGCGAGCGCGGCCTCGATCTCGTCGTCCGACGCGCCCGTGGCGAGCGAGACGATCCGCCGGGAGCGGGCGCGCAGCTTCTCGTTGGAGGCGCGGACGTCGACCATGAGGTTTCCGTAGGTCTTGCCGCGCCGGATCATGGTGATCGTCGAGAGCATGTTGAGGACGAGCTTCTGCGCCGTACCGGCCTTGAGGCGGGTCGAGCCGGTGAGCAGTTCGGGGCCGACGACGATCTCGATACCGTGCTCGGCGGCGTCGGCCAGCGCGCTGTCCGCGTTGCAGGAGAGCCCGATGGTGAGCGCGCCGAGACTGCGGGCGTGCTCGACGGCGCCGATCGCGTACGGGGTACGGCCGGAGGCGGAGATACCGACGACCGTGTCCTCCGCGCAGAGCTTCATGGCGGTCAGATCGGCCGCGGCCAGCTCCTTGGAGTCCTCGGCCCCCTCGACGGCCGTGACCATCGCGCCGGGGCCGCCCGCGATCAGACCGACGACCTCCTCGGGGTCGGTGTTGAAGGTGGGCGGGCACTCGCTGGCGTCCAGCACGCCGAGCCGGCCCGCCGTACCGGCGCCCGCGTAGATCAGCCGGCCGCCGCGGGCCGCGCGCTCGGCGGTGGCGTCGATGGCGGCGGCGATACGGGGGAGCTGGGCGGCGACGGCGGCGGGGACGGTGCTGTCCTCGCCGTTCATGATGCGTGCGATTTCGAGGGTGGGCAGCTGGTCGATCCCGGCCAGCTCGGGACGGAACGCCTCGGTGGTGAGGGTGTCGAGCTGCGCGCGGAGTTCGCCGTACTGAGAGGTCATGAAGAAGCGGCTCTTTCGTCTGAGTGAGCGGTATGGGGTGCGGGTGCCGAAGTGCCGAGTGCCGGGTGCCCTTGGTGAACGGGTCAGCGGGTCAGCGGGTCAGCGGGTGTTGCGCGGGCTGTGGCGGTGCGCGAGGGCCTCGTACGAGGCGGAGAGCGCGGGCGCGGCCGTCTCGTACGTACGCTGCGCCACGCCTATGAACAGGCAGTCGACGACGAGGAGCTGGCTCGTACGGCTGGACATGGCGGCCGGGCGCAGCTCGCTCTCGCGGGCGGTGGACGTGGTCAGCACGTGGTCGGCGTACTGGGACACGGGAGCGTCCGGGCGGCCGGTGATCGCGACCGTCGTCGCGCCCCGGTCGAAGGCGACGCGGAGCGGTTCGATGACATCGCCGGTGGAGCCGGAGTGGGTGATCGCGATGGCGACGTCGCCCGAGCGGAGCTGTACGGCGTTGGTGACCGCGAGGTGCGGGTCGGAGTGCGCGTGTGCGATCAGGCCGATGCGCAGCAGCTTCTGGGCGAGGTCCATGCCGACGAGGCAGGAGGCGCCGACGCCGTAGATGTCGATCCGGCGGGCGGCGGCGGCAGCGGTGACGACGGCGCCGAGCTGGACGGTGTCGAGCCCGGCGGCGGTATCGGCGAGGGTCTGCTGTTCGTCGTAGGCGAGCTTGGCGACGACATCGGCGATGGGGTCGTCGACGGCTATGTCGGCCGTGACGGCGGGGGCGCGGCCGGACTGCTGCTGGGCGGCGAGACCGGCGAGCGCGAGGCGCAGATCGCGGTAGCCGGGGTAGCCGAGAAGGCGGGCCGTACGGACCACGGTGGCCTCGCTCGTACCGGTCAGCTCGGCGAGACCGGTGACGGTGAGGGCGGCGCAGCCGGCCGGGTCACCGGCGACGGCTTCGGCGACGAGCTGCATGGAGCGGGTCATGGTCGGCGCGAGGGTCCGTACCTTGGCGGCCAGGGCTGCGGGGGCGGGTGGGGCGTCACCGCTGAAACTTTCCTTCACGTCTGGGGTCACTTATGAAAGATATTTTCGGATTTCCGCCCTCGTCAACCCCTCGTCGTCCCTGACAATGGCTGAATGGACGACCCGAACGCCGATGTGAATCCGCTGGAGCAGGCGCTGCACGCCGCCCGCGCCCTGGTACTGGCCGACCTGGCGGCGGGCGATGTCGCGCGCGCCGAGGTCGTGTCGCTGGTGGAGGAGTCGGTGTCGCACCGGCGCTGGTGGGTCGAGCAGTGGCCGCAGGGCGCGGCGTATGTGGCCGGACTGGTGGCGCAGGACGTACAGGACGCCTTGTTGGAACGGTACGGACGGTGGCCGCTCTGCCCGGTCTGCGCCGAGGGCGGCCCGGATGAACCGGGCGGGCCGCACGCGCTGGAGGTGGAACCGGAGCTGGGGCCCGACCCGCACTGGGTGTGCGGGAAGGCGGGGGTGGTGGTCGCGGCGGTGGGATCGCTGGGGTCAGGAGGGGCGGGAACCACTCCGTGACGGTCCGGGACGGGTAAGTGCGAAGTCCCCTCGTCGGTCCCCTCGTCGGTCCCCTCGTCGGTCCCCTCGTCAGAGCCAGTCGTGTTCGCGCGCGTAGCGCGCCGCTTCGTGCCGGGTGCGTGTCTGGGTCTTCCGCATGGCGTGCGAGAGGTAGTTGCGTACGGTGCCCTGCGCCAGGTGGAGACGGGCGGCGATGTCGGCGACGGAGTACCCCTCGCCGGTCACGCGCAGGACATCGATCTCCCGTTCGGTGAGCGGGCAGTCGTCGACGACGGCGAGCGCGGAGACAT
Source organism: Streptomyces sp. NPDC051662 (assembly GCF_040681655.1). Lineage (NCBI taxonomy): Bacteria > Bacillati > Actinomycetota > Actinomycetes > Kitasatosporales > Streptomycetaceae > Streptomyces > Streptomyces sp. NPDC051662. The sequence continues at coordinate 117,002 of NZ_JBFAZD010000012.1, read as the reverse complement.
CCGGATCGATCCAGCGCTTGCCCTCGTGCAGGAGGGTGATGACCGACGTGATGTGCGCGGGTTCCGCCGACTTGCTGACGAACCCCTGGACTCCGAGTTTCAGGGCTTTGCGGAGCACCCCCGGCCTGGCATGGCGGGTCAGCATCAGGATCACCTGGTCAGGCCGCTCGCGGCGGATCTGTGCCACGGCGCCGAGCCCGTCCACACCGGGCATCTCCAGGTCGATGACGAGCACATCGGGCCGGTGTCGCAGTGTGGCCAGGACAGCCGATTCGCCGTCCTGCGCCTCGGCGAGCACGGTGATCTCGCCTTCGAGGGGCAGCAACGACGCCAGCGCCTTACGGAGCAGAGCCTCGTCGTCGGCGAGCACCACGGTGGTCATCGGCCGTCCTCCCTAGCCCCGGAGGGCACCGTCGCCGGGCGGAGGCGGGGAAAGGCCGCGGCCGTGAGGAAGCGCCCGTTCTCCTGCTCCACCGTCAGCTCGCCTCCGTTGTCGCCCACGCGTTCCCTGAGGGTGGCCAGGCCCCTGAGCCCCGGGAGCGGGGTCTCCCGCGCACCGTCGTTGACGATGCTGATGCCCGACCGCGAGAGAGTGATCCGCACCCGTGTGGCCTGCGCGTGGCGCAGGATGTTGGTCGTCGTCTCGCGGAGGACCTGGCCGAGCAGCCCGTTGACGCTCTCATCGGCATCGGCCTCACGGTTGACACGTACGCGGATGCCGGCGGCTTCGAAGAGGTTCTTCGCGTTCTCCAGCTCCACGGACAGGTTGAGCCGCCGCTGTGCGTAGGCGAGCTCCTTGGTCTGGGTGATGGTGTCGCCGACCAGCGCGCGCACCTCCCGTAGCTCCTCCTCCACGCGCCCGATGTCGCTGCGCAACAGCTTCTCGGCCAGCGTGATCTTCAGCTTCACCACATGCAGTGTGTGGCCCTGGATGTCGTGCAGATCACTGGCGAAACGTACGCGTTCCCGGATGACGGCCAGCTCCGCCTCGCGTTCTCGTGCCTGCTCCATGACCTTGTAGAACCCATGGTTGGCGAAATGGGCGCCGATCGTCACCAGCGCGACGGCCGTGGGGATGAGCACATAGTCGACCAGAACGCCGGGAACATCGTCCCGTGATTCCGTCAGCCTCGCCGCGCCCACCGCGGCGACGTACGCGACGAGTCCCACGGCCGCCGCGCCCCGGTGGCGCGGCAGCCGGGGGATGAGGTAGGGGCCCACGATCGTCAAGCCGTAGAACGCCGTGCTGCTTCCGGTCACCAGCACCCCGAACGGCCACACGGCCGCCGTGATGATCAGACAGGGGAGTACGACGCGGGAGGTGTCGTCCTCCGACCACCGCGCGAGGACCAGCAGGCCCGCCGCCACGCCCAGGGCCAGGACGGCGGCATCCCACCAGGTCCGGGCGTCGGTCGCCACCAGCAGCGCCCCGACGGCGGCCAGCGGCGGGACGAACGTGACGCGGTTCCATCTGCGCAGTGGTCCCTGAGGCGTCTCGGCGTGCTCCATGTGCGCCTTTCCGGGCTCGAACAGCAGAGTCTGCTCCGGAGTATTCTCCCGGCTCCGCGGGTGGCGCCAGTGACACCGCGTCATGCGTTCGCCGAAGGAATGTCACGGCGGGGTGATGACACCACGCCACTGCCGGACAGGCGTCATGACGGCTGAGATCGACCCATGACCTCGACACCAGTCATCGACGTTGAACGACTGAACCTCAGCTACGGCGAGTTCCACGCCGTGAAAGACCTGTCCTTCCAGGTGAGGAAGGGGGAGCTCTACGCGCTGCTCGGCACGAACGGGGCCGGCAAGACCTCGACCCTGGAGACCATCGAGGGCCACCGCCCGGCCACCTCGGGCACCGTGCGGGTCTTCGGGCAGAGCCCGCGCGACCGGCGCGCCGTGCGGCCCAGGATGGGCATCATGCTCCAGGAGAGCGGATTCTCCCCGGACCTGACGGTGAAGGAATCGGTCCAGCTGATCGGAAAGCTCTCCCGGCGTGCGGACAGGGCCGAACGCGTGCTCAGCATCGTCGACCTCACGGACAAGGCCGGCACCCAGGTGTCCCAGCTCTCCGGTGGTGAGAAGCGGCGTCTGGACTTCGCCACCGCCGTGTACGGGAACCCCGAACTGATCTTCCTCGACGAGCCCACCACCGGTTTGGACATCCAGTCCCGGGACGCCCTGTGGGACGCCGTGGAAAAAATGCGCGAAGACGGATCCACCATCGTGCTCACCACGCACTACCTGGAGGAGGCACAGCAGCGCGCCGATCGCATCGGGCTCATGCACAAGGGCACCTACCACCAGGAAGGGACCGTCGCCGAGCTGACGCGGACCCTGCCGGCCGCGATCCGCTTCTCCCTGCCGCCCTCCGCACCCGCGCTGCCGTTCCAGGCCACGCGCGAGAGCGACGGGAAGGTCCTCGTCAAGACCTTCACCTTGCAGGAGGACCTCCACAGCCTGCTCGACTGGGCGCACGCCAACGCGGTGGAGCTAAGGGAACTCCAGGCCGGACCGACTCGGCTCGATGACGTCTTCCGCGCCATCGGCAGCGCGTAGACACCACCGGAACTTCCCGAGAAAAGGACTTACGCCATGCTCTCCATCGCTTTCAGCGAGCTGATCCAGATCTTCCGGAACCGGCTGGTTCTGCTCAACAGCTTCATCATTCCCGTAGGGGTCTGCGCGTTCTTCGTGTACAGGCACGAGATCTTCGCGGACCTGACCAGCCTCGGCTACATCGCGGGAGTGGTGATGTTCACCGTGGCCGCGTTCGGGCTCTACACATCCACGGTGACCACGCTGGCCTCGCGCCGCCAGACCCTCTTCCTCAAGCGGCTGCGCTCCACCCCGGCGAGCGACGCCGACATCCTCTCCGGGCTGATGCTCCCGGTCACCGTCCTCTCACTGCTCCAGGTGACCGCGATCCTCGCCGTGCTGGCCGCGGTCGCCGGCGAGCCGGCCAATGTTCCCCTCCTGGCCGCGGCGGTCCTCTCGACGGTGATCATGATGCTCGCCCTGGGACTGGCCACGGCGGGACTGACGAACTCCCCCGAGCACGCCCAGGTGACCACGCTGCCCGTCAGCCTCGGCGTCATCGCCGTGACCAGCTGGGTGGGGATCACCGGCACCGAGGAGTTCACCCTGGTCAAGCGGCTGCTCCCGGGTGGCTCGGCCACCGAACTGGTCCTCAACGCCTGGAACGGCGGTGTTCCCCTGGCGGACTCGCTGCTTCTGCTGCTGCCCACACTGAGCTGGGTCGTCGTCTCCATCGCGCTGGCCTCCCGGCTCTTCCGCTGGGAACCACGCCGCTGAGCGTTGCCGCTGGCCGGTGCCGAAGACGGTGCCGCTGACCGGTGGCGCTGGCCGGTGCCGATGACCGTTCGGTCAGGCGCGCTGGGCCCGGTCGTACGCCGCCTTGGCCCTGGCCCGCATCACCTCTCCGTACATCTTGGTCGGAGTCAGCGAGTCCAGCGTCGCGTTGACCGAGACCAGGACGCCCTTGCCGGTGGTGGCGTCGAAGTCGGCCAGCCACGGGCCGCCGCTGGCACCGCCGGTCAGGTCGCAGGGGATGACCTGCGTGCCGTGCTCCTTCTTGGTCTTGCCGACGCAGCGCAGAAGTTCCTCGCCGCGCTGCGGGCGGGTGGCGGAGTAGCCGAGGGCGGAGACGGTGCCGCCGACGGCGCGGTCGAAGGCGATGGGCCGGCCGCCCACGACGTCGGTGAGCTTGCGGCCCTTCTTGTCGGTGTCGACGGTCAGCGCGGCAATGTCATCGGTGGAGTCGTTCACCCAGGCGCGCGGGGTCACGGCGGTGGTGACCGCGAACGCGCCGTAAGGCTTCTCGCCCTTGTCGTAGCCGGGGACGAACACCATCGTGGTGTTGGTGTTGCCGGGGGAGGAGCCCCGGCGCACGCAGTGCGCGGCGGTCATCACGGCCGAGCGGTTGGCGCTCTTCACGGCGGTCGCCGTGCACCAGGTGTCGGCGCCACTCGCGTTGACGAAGAAGAGCCGCCCCACGGTCTTCAGCGCGGTCCCCTTGTACGGCTTGGCCTTCGGACCCGTAGGACCGAGGTCCACGGACTTCCCGACGGCCTTGATACGGGCGGTCGTCCAGTACGCCAGAGCCTCCCGGCGCTCCTTCGCGGTGTACGACATGACGGAGACCGGCTCGGCCGCGGCGGCACGGGCCTGGCCGGTCACGGCCGTCGCCGGCAGCGGGGCGGCGAGGGCGAGGGCCGTACCGGCCACGACGAGCCCCGTGGCCCGGCCACGAAGGCGACGGATCAGGGAAGGTGAGGTCTCGGGCATGGCGGTTGTCTCCTCGGCCGGCGCGGGCGGGCGGCGGACGGTGGGTCCCCGTCCGTCCCACAAGAGAGGCCAACCGGGGTGATCGGTTCGCGCTGTCGATGATCTGTGACAGATGGGATCAGCCGGTGGCGAACCAGGTCTCGGCCTCGTGGCGCATACCGAGGGCGGTGGCCTTGAGGGCGACGGTACGGAAAGGCAGTCCGAGCCGCATGGCCACGGTGGCGAGGGTGGGAAGCGAGATCTCCACCGCGTGCTCGCCGTCGAGGACCGGCACCTCGATCCGCTCTCCTCCGTGCGCGGTCGGGTCGATCTCGACCATCAGGAACGCTTCCGCTTTCCGTTCCCGGAGCCAGCTGTCGGGGAGTTCGGCGACGTCGTAACCGAAGTCCGTGAGCGACTCCGCGACATCCCCCGGCGGGCGTCCCAGATGCTCGGCCACCGCGTACAGCCAGGTGGGAGAGATCGCCGTCGGCTCGTCCTCGGCGGGCAGACACCACTGGAGCGCTTCGAGGTCGTGCTCCTGGAAGCGGTCGAGCAGCGCCGGCTCCGGAGCGCATCGATACCCGAGGTCCCTCAGTCTGGTGGCCGCGTCCGCCATCGAGAGGGTGGAGCGGTCGGCACGTTCCGCGATCGCGCGCAGCCCCAGGGGACGATCCGGCTCGGGCCAGGCCGTGCTCGATTTCCTGTCGTACTTCGTACAGAGGAAGTTGACGTCCTGTTTGCTCAACTCTCTTTCAGCGGCGGAGAGTTCAGGCACCTCGAAGCCGAGCGCGCGCAGCCGCACGGCGACCCCGTCCGGAGTCTGCCCGGTGCGATGGGCCACCCCCACCACATGCGGTACGGGAACCTCGCGGTCCACGGCGATGGAGATTCCGTTGTAGTGGAGCAGCGCCCATTCGTCGTCGTCGAACACCTGCCCAGGTGTGTGCTGAGCGGGCGGGGAGAAGCCCGTGTCCGCCAGCAGATCGACCACCGACTGTGTGGTCACGCCGGAGACGCGCGCCACGCTGACCAGTTGGGCGTAGGTGATGTCCCGCGCCCGGTCGAGCGGTACGGGATCCGCGTGCAGATCCCACAGCGTCCGCAGTACCTCGCGGTCTTCGGCGGTCCAGCCGTCGGAGTTCGGATACTCGGAGGGGACGGTGAAACCCAGTTCCTTCAGCCGGTCGGCCGCCTCCCGGGTGGATGTCTCGGCCACCGCCGCGCTGAAGCAGAGCTGAGCCACCGACAGCTCGCTGCCAGGCTCCAGCCAGCCGTTGGTGACGGAGCCCAGAGCGCGTACCAGGGGAAGGTCGTCCCGTCCGATGAGCTCGCGGCCCGTCGGAGGGGAGACCTCGTACCCCAGGGCCCTCAGCCGCTCAGCGACGGCGCCGGCGGTGAGTTCGGTCCTCTCCACCAGAGTGAAGATCTCGTCGAGGGTGACCACCCGCTCGGGATCGCGCCACATGCCCAGCGCGTAGGCGCTCAGAATGCCGGAGCTCAGCACGAAGCGGGACGGGGCCTTGAGATACAGCTGGGAGTGGTCAGGACCGGCGAGCCACGCCTTGTATCCACGAGTCCAGTTGAGCGTGCCGGCCAGACCGTCGACGGTGAGCAGCCGGTGGTCGGACGGCAGGGCGCACGGCAGCGGAGGCGAGACCCGCGCGGTGTCGGTCAGCGGATCGCCGAGACCGGCCCGGTAGAGCGTGAGCAGCCGCCACCGCAGTACGGGCGCGGGCACCGTGCGCAGATAGGACGGCGCGTGATAGTCCCGTGTCCCCGGGTACTGGCCGGTGACGAGCGGCAGCAGCAGCTGGTCGGGACGGAAGAAACCCACGGCGTCGAAGGGCCGTTCGGTGTCCCCCACGGGCCAGGGCACCTCACTCCGCCTGGCGTGTTCGGCGACCTCGTCCGCGAAACGGACGGAGGAGAGGCTGACCTCGGCCAGCCAGCCCGGCGTCAGGAGCGGCAGCGCGGTCGAGAACAGGCTGGGCAGTGCCTCGCTCAACACCGCGTTGACATGGTCCTTGTCGTTCGCACGGATCATCTTGCGGTCGACGCTCAGCTCCGGCTGGTGCTGTTCATGAAGATTGACCACGGCGCCATAGCGCTCCCGTACTCCGCCGTCGGGCGTGGCGAACGAGCCGGTGGTGGCGAGCAGACCGTCCGCGAGGAAGCGGCCCGTTCCGTCCACCCACCACACACCGGGGTTGTGCGACGGGAAGCAGGCGCCGGAGCGCAGGAACATGTCCGAGTCCTCCGCCCAGGCCAGCTCGGGACCGCTGACCGAGAGCCGCCCCGGCTCCCATTCGTGCCGTCGCGAGCCGTGCTCCGCCTTCGTACGGTACGGAGCGAGCCACAGCACCTTCTGGAGCGTGTCCACGCACGAGACACGCTCCTTGTGGTCGGTCAGCAGGAGCCGCACCGTCGTGCCGGAGTCCGTACCCGGCCCCAGGTCCTCGACGCGGAACAGGTTTCCCGGGCCCGCGATCTTCACCTGGTACCTGTTGCCGGGGCGGCCGTCACGTCCCATGCGGCACGTCGTCACCTCGATCTCGTCCGCCAGCATGAAGTAGCTCAGCACGCCGATGCCGAAGCGGCTGTTGGGGTGCAGCTCGATACGCGGTTCGCCCAGCTCGGCCCAGGCCGTCTGTTCCTCGATGTACTCCGGCAGATCGATGAAGCGCGCGCCGCCCTGGGAGAACACATCGCGCAGCTCGTCGATGCCCATGCCGACGCCGTTGTCCCGGCACTCCAGATACGGGCGGCCCTGGGCGTCGGCCTTCTGGACGAACTCGATGAGGCCGTCCCACGGCGTGGGCATCTCGCCGGTCCTGCGCAGGAATTCCGTACGGCGGTCCCGGTAGCGGACGGCGTCCAGGGCGTTCTGGTACAACTCCCGGATCGCCAGCTCGCGTTCGCCGTACAGCTCCTCGCCCATCAGCAGTTCCTGCACCCGGTCCTCGGCGAGCTGGAAGCGGATGCCGTCGGCCAGATGCGTGGGGGTGTTGCCGCTGAGCCTGACGCGGTCGGCGTCCGCGTACGGCGGCAGGGCGCGCAGCGGGGCGAGCGCCGACGTCCGGTTGATGTCGCGCAGGAGCGCGTCCACGCGGTGGGCGTGCTCGCGCAGGGCGATCTGGACGGCCGGGTGGCGGCAGACCGCGTTCAGCGAGCGGCCGAGGCCCGAGGTGCGCCAGTCGGAGCCGCGGATCGTCGTCAGCAGATCGCCGAGGCGCACGCTGTCGGAGATCCCGATGTGCTCCACCAGGATCTCCGGCAGATCCACCGGGTCGACGGCGAACGCCTGGGCGGCCTTGGCGAGGGACGCGACGAGGGATTCCCTCACCTCGTGCTCGTCTCTCGTGCTGGCGGCGATGACGTCGTAGTCGCCGTCGCCCTGACCGGTACGGTCCGACCGGTCCGATTCGCCCGTGCGGCCGGTGGCGCGGCGGGGCACGGCGAACGGCGCCGCGCGCAGCTCCTGGAGGAAGCGCATGAAGCGCTCGCCGGACAGGGCGTCCGTCACCCACTCCGGGCACTCGGGGCCGCCGGGCGGCGGGCCGAGCAGCGTCTTCAGGGTCTGGGACGCGTACAGCTCGGGCTGCCGGATCAGCCAGCGGTGGAACAGCCACCAGCGGATACGTTCGGCCGATCCGTCCGAGACACCGCGCTGCTCCAGGGTGCGCAGCCGGCGCTGGAGGCGGGGGAACCCCTGGGCGAACTTGCCGAAGCGGTCGCGCTCGGGCGTGGACTGATCGGCCGGGCCCGCGGTGACGACGGGCGCTCGCTGGGCCGCTTCGTGCGTCCAGAACGCCTGGCCGAGCAGCGGCAGCAGGACCGTCAACGCGCCTTCGGTCGGGGAGAGTTCCGTACCGGCCGCGAGTCTGCCGGTGAGGAAGCCCAGCCGGTCCTGGGCACGCTTGGCCAGCTCGGCGTCGTGCCACGGGTCGTCGCGCAGTGTGGCCGCGGCCGTCTCGTACCCCTCGGCGAGCCGGGCGGCGAGGGTGGCGCAGACGTCCTTGAGCGCTTCGCGGGCGGCGCCAGGCGCGGTCCGTTCCCATACGGGGTGGGTGGCGGTGCCGCGTACCCAGGGATGTTCGGCGGCGTCCCGGGCGGGGCCGGGCAGCACCGTGAACTCCCGCCAGGGGATGTCGGTCTCGGCCCTGATCCGCTGGACCGGTGGTGTCTTGCCGTATGCCGTGTGCAGCTCGGTCACCCGGCGCTGCACCTCATCCATGAACTCGCCCATGTGCAGCGTGTGCGGGACGTCCGACACGATGTCGGAGACCGCGCGGGAGAAGAGACTGAACGAGTCCTTCGGCTGGGTGCGGGCGGCGTCGGTGTGCTCGGGGAGTACGGCCTCGGACTCGTCCACGTACAGCGCGTACTGGGCCTTGGAGCACGCGTATACGTACGCGACCTTGCGGCGCAGCGTCGCGGCGATCTTGGGGCGTTCCCAACCGGGCATCCGGGTGGCGGACTTGGTCCTGCGGGACGAACCTTCCCGGCAGGCGTCGATGAGGAAGACCACCTGGCCGGCCGGGGAGTCCTCCAGCTCCTTCTGCCAGCCGATCTCGACGCAGCTCTCGGCGAACGGCTCGCTCTCGTAGTAGGCGTCCTCCGGGACGAGATAGTCCCGGCCGTCGAAGTGCACCCCATGACCGCTGAGCATGATGAACAGGGTGTCGCCGCGGCCGGCCTCGCGCAGGAAGCGCAGGACGTGGCGGTTGACGGCGTTCGGGGTGATGCCGCGCTGGGACTCGGCGATCTCCACCGGCCGGAACCCCCGGTCGGAGAGCGCGCCCTCCAGCCGCTGGAGGTCGTCGCGGACGAAGGGCAGCGAGCGGATCGTCTCGTCGTCGTACTCGCTCGCTCCGATGAGGAGAGCCTTGTGGCGTGGCATGGAACAGCTACGACGGGCGCTTGAAGGTGAGCGTCAGACCGCGGGTTCCCTGTATCTGGCCACTGCCGATGAGCTGGATACCGCCGGTGGCGGTGACCTGGAAGGAGAGCTGGGCCTCGGCGAGCGGGAGCGCTCCGCCGCGGGCGGCGACCTCCTCGAAGACCTTCTGGAGGGCGTCGACCGTATCGGCCAGATTCTTGCGGAGGGGGCCCAGCGGAACCGAGCGCAGGACGGCCTCGCCGTCGTGCCGGAAGAGGCCGCCCATCGCGTTGCCGTCCTCGCCCTCCTCCTCCACGACGTCGACCCAGAACGGCAGCGTCTGTCCCTCGGTCCCGTCCGGCTCGTGCTGCGACATCCCGGTCCCCGCCCCCTGAAGCTGATGGTCCCTCAACTCATGTGTCCCAACTCTAGATTGCCGAGGGGGGCGTGGGGAGTGTTACGTACCAGACGGCCGGGGCCCTGGATGCTGTCCTCTCAGCAGTCCGCGGGGGTGGGGGCGGGCGCCGCCCCGGCCGACTGAGCCGCCTTGGGGGACTCGGCGGACGAGGCCAGGAGCGAGCCCGCGACCACCCGGCTGCCCGCCGTCGCGCGGTGGTAGCGCAGCGAGAGCGCCGCGAGACCGATCGCGACGACCGTCATCGCCGCGCCCGCCCAGGCCGTCGAGGCGAAGCCGAGGTCCGCGTCGATGACCGTGCCGCCGAGCCAGGGGCCGCCGGTGTTGCCGAGGTTGAAGGCGGCCGTGGTGGTGGCGCCCGCGAGCGTGGGCGCCGCGGCGGCGATGTTGAACATACGGGCGTTGAGCGCCGGGGCCGTGAAGAACGCCGAGAGGCCGAGCAGGAAGGTCAGGGTGATGACGGCCACCGGGTGCGAGGCGGTGAGCGCCAGCAGGGCGAGCAGGACCGTCGACGCGGTGACGCCGCCGATCATGACGCCGAAGAGATGCGCGTCCGCGTACCGGCCGCCGAGCGCCGTACCGACCAGCGCGCCGAGACCGAAGAGCGCCAGCACGGTCGGTACCCAGCCGCTGTCGAGGCCCGTCACCTCCGTGAGCAGCGGGGCGAGATACGAGAACGCGCAGAACACACCGCCCGCGGCGAGCGCGGTGACGGCGATCGAGAGCCAGACCTGACGGTCGCGGTAGATGGTCAACTCCCGCTTCAGCCGCGGCTTCTCGGCGGGCGGCGGGATACGCGGGATGAGCGTGACGACACCGACCAGCGCGATCGCGGAGGCCGCGCCGACCGCCCAGAACGCCGAGCGCCAGCCGAGGTGCTCGCCGAGGAACGCGCCGGCCGGGACGCCGAGGACGTTCGCGATGGAGAGCCCGCCGATCATGACCGCCATGGCGCGGGCGCGGGCGTTGTGCGGCACCATCGCGATGGCGACGGCCGCGCCGACCGCCCAGAACCCGGCACAGGCGAACGCGCTGACGACACGGGAGGCGAAGAGGATCTCGTACGTCGGGGCGAGCGCGCCCGCGACCTGGCCGAGGCCGAAGACCGAGATCAGCGCGATGAGGGTGGTGCGGCGGGGGAGCCGCAGGGTGGCGACGGCGAGCAGCGGCGCGCCCACGACCATGCCGATCGCGAAGGCGGATATCAGGAGCCCGGCCGCGGGGATGGACACGTTCATGTCGTCGGCGAGGGGCGGCAGGAGGCCCGAGAGCATGAATTCGCTCGTACCGAGGGCGAAGACGGAGAGGCCGAGGATGTAGACGGCGAGTGGCATACGGGGCCGGGACTGGGACGGATCCTGGGGCGCGGGCCGGCCGGGGGACGGGAGCGGCTTCGCTGTCGGCGCTGTCGGCGCTGTCGACGGTATCGGCGGCTTCGGCTGCTTCGGCGGCGAGGAATCGGCGGAGTCTGGCATGACAGCTGCCAACGTGGGCGTAGGCCGTTACATTCCGCCGATCCGCCGGCTCTCAGCTGGTGAGACGGGTGAGGCCGCGCAGTTCGTCGGCCAGATTCGCGCGGGCGCGCGCCTCCCACTCGCGCGCGCCGTAGGGGGTACGGAACAGCGCGGGCAGGGCGAGCAGTTGCTCCAGTACGGCGGCCCGGCCGGTACGGAAGGCGTCGTCGGGGACGAAGCCGTACTCCTCCCGTACCGCCGCCGTGTAGGCCGCGTACGCCTCGGGACCCGAGGCCAGGACGGCGAGGTCGGCATCGCACAGGACGGCGCCGTCGCGGTCGCCGGGCGCGGCGGCGTGGGTGGTGGTGAGCCGGACGAGCCGGGCGACCTCGCGCGTACGTTCCTCGCTCAGTCCGGCCTCGGGGAGCGCGCGCTCGGCGAGGCGGGCGGAGCGCTCCTCGTTCTCGGATCGGTCGGGCCGGTAGACGGCGTCGTGGAACCAGGCGGCGAGACGGACGACGTCGGGGTCGTCGGCGAACTCGGCGAGGGTGTCGATGTGGTCCAGGACGGCGAGCAGATGATCGGTGGTGTGGTACCGCCGTTGGGGCTCGGACCAGCGGGTGAGGAGGCGGTCGGCGTACGCGTACGGGTCGGGGCCCGCCGCCTCCGCTCGGAGGGCGAGAAGGGTGGTCGCGAACCGGCTGCGCAGATCGGGTGCGGGCATGGGACGACGATAGAGCCGGGCCCCGGAACGGAGGTTCCGGGGCCCGGCTCGGTACGGCCGCTCGTCCATGAGCTCGTCCATGAGTTCGTCTATGAGGCTTTGAAGGTGCGGAGCCGGAGGCTGTTGCCGACGACGAAGACGGAGGAGAAGGCCATGGCGGCCCCGGCGATCATGGGGTTGAGGAGTCCGGCGGCGGCGAGGGGGAGCGCGGCGACGTTGTAGGCGAAGGCCCAGAAGAGGTTGACGCGGATGGTGGTGAGGGTGCGGCGGGCGAGTCGGATGGCGTCGGCGGCGGTGCGCAGATCGCCGCGTACGAGGGTGAGGTCGCCGGCTTCGATGGCGGCGTCGGTGCCGGTGCCCATGGCGAGTCCGAGGTCGGCCTGGGCGAGGGCGGCGGCGTCGTTGACACCGTCCCCGACCATCGCGACGGACCGGCCCTCCGCCTGGAGCCTCTTGACGACGTCGACCTTGTCCTCGGGCATGACATCGGCGATGACCTGGTCGGGGTCGATGCCCACTTCCTTGGCCACGGCGTGGGCGACGGCCTTGTTGTCGCCCGTGAGGAGCAGCGGGGTCAGACCGAGGGCGCGCAGCCGGCGGATGGCTTCCGGGCTGGTGTCCTTGACGGCGTCGGCGACTTCGAGGACGGCGCGTGCCCGGCCGTCCCAGGCGACGGCGATGGCGGTGCGGCCCGCGGCCTCGGCCGCCTCCTTCGCGTGCTCCAGGTTCTCGGGGAGATGGATCTCCCACTCGGCGAGAAGCTTGGTACGGCCCACGAGGACGGCGTGGCCCTCGACGATGCCCTGGACACCGAGGCCGGGGACGTTGGCGAAGTCCTCGGGGGTGGGGAGCGCCCCGGTCCGCTCGGCCGCCGCCGTGGCGACGGCCTGGGCGATGGGGTGTTCGGAGGCGTGCTCCAGCGCGCCCGCCAGCCGCAGTACCTCGGTCTCGTCCGTGCCGTCGGCGGTGTGTGTGCCGAGGAGGGTCATCCGGCCGGTGGTGACGGTGCCGGTCTTGTCGAGAACGATGGTGTCGGCGCGGCGGGTGGATTCGAGGACCTCGGGGGCCTTGATGAGGATGCCGAGCTGAGCGCCGCGGCCGGTGCCGACCATGAGGGCGGTCGGGGTGGCCAGGCCGAGGGCGCAGGGGCAGGCGATGATCAGGACGGCGACGGCGGCGGTGAAGGCGGCGGTGAGCCCGGCGCCGTTGCCGAGCCAGAAGCCGAGGGTGGCCAGCGCGAGCGCGATGACGACGGGCACGAAGACGGCGGAGATCTTGTCGGCGAGGCGCTGGGCGGCGGCCTTGCCGTTCTGGGCGTCCTCGACCATACGGGCCATGCGGGCGAGCTGGGTGTCGGCGCCGACCCGGGTGGCCTGGACGACGAGGCGGCCCCCGGCGTTGAGGGTGGCGCCGGTGACCGGGTCCCCGACGGTGACCTCCACGGGCACGGACTCGCCGGTGAGCATCGACGCGTCGATGGCGGAGGAGCCTTCCACGACGGTGCCGTCGGTGGCGATCTTCTCCCCGGGCCTGACCAGGAAGTGGTCGCCGGTACGCAGCCGCGCTGTGGGGATGGTCACTTCGTCGCCGTCACGCAGGACGGTGACGTCCTTGGCGCCGAGCTCCAGCAGGGCGCGCAGGGCGGCGCCGGCCTTGCGCTTGGAGCGGGCCTCGAAGTAGCGGCCGGCGAGGATGAAGGCGGTGACACCGGCGGCGGCTTCGAGGTAGATGTTCCCGGCGCCGTCGGTGCGGGCGATGGTCAGCTCGAAGGGGTGCGTCATCCCCGGCATGCCGGCCGTGCCGAAGAACAGCGCCCACAAGGACCAGAGGAACGCGGCCGAGACACCGACCGAGATGAGGGTGTCCATGGTGGCCGCGCCGTGGCGGGCGTTGGTCCAGGCCGCGCGGTGGAAGGGCCAGGCGGCATAGGTGACGACCGGGGCGGCCAGGGTGAGGGAGAGCCACTGCCAGTAGTCGAACTGGAGGGCGGGGATCATTGCCATCGCGATCACCGGGACGGACAGCAGGACGGCGGTGGTCAGCCGCTGCCGCAACGGCCGCAGTTCCGCGTCCGCGGTGTCCTCGGCGGTGTCCGCGCCGTCCTCCGTGTCCACGGGGGCCGGTGCGGGTGGTGTGGCGGTGTAGCCGGTGGCTTCGACGGTGGCGATCAGATCCTCGACCGCGACGTCCTCACCCCGGTAGCTGACCTTGGCCTTCTCGGTGGCGTAGTTGACGGTGGCCTCGACCCCGTCCATCCGGTTCAGCTTCTTCTCGATCCGCGCCGCGCAGGAGGCGCAGGTCATACCGCCGATCATGAGCTCGACTTCGGCGGCTGTGCCGGTGGCGCCCGTGGTCCGTGTGGGGCTCATGGCTGACGGCTCCTTCTCCTCGACCGTTGAGCATCCTACCCCCTAGGGGTATCTCACTCCCTCCTGTATACCCCCATGGGGTATCCAACGCAAGGCTTTCCCCGGATGTGCTGATGCGCGCGGACGGGGGCGCCCCGTAGGCTTGGATATTGGACTAGACCTATATCCGAGGTCCTGTCCAGTCATGTCCTCGATCCGCCGGCATACCTATGAATGAGGTCCCATGAGTAAGCGTGCACTCCTGGAGGTGATCGCTCTCGACGCGGAGGACGCGGTCGCCGCCCGGAACGGAGGCGCGGACCGCCTTGAACTCGTCACCGACATGGCGGCGGACGGGCTGACCCCACCCCGCGAGACCTTCGCGAAGATCCGGGCCGCCGTCGACATCCCGCTGAGGGTGATGCTGCGGCTGGCCGACGGGTTCGCGGTGGGCGAGCCGGGAGGCGCGGACGCGCTGGTCGAGGTGGCGCGGGGGCTGCGGGCCGAGGGTGCGGACGAATTCGTCCTCGGCTTCCTCGACGCGGACGGGACGCCGGACCTGGTGACGGTGGAACGCCTGATCGCCGAGTTGGACGGCTGCCGGTGGACCTTCCACCGGGCGATCGACCGCGCGGCCGACCGGGACGCGCTCCGTAAGCGGCTGGCGGATCTGCCGGGCCTGGACACCTACCTCACGGCGGGCTCGGCGGCGGGCGTGGACGACGGGCTGCCGACCCTGCTGACGGAGGCGGCGGCCGGGGCGCGGAGGGAGCCGGGGTACGGCGCGCGGCTGATGGTCGGCGGCGGGCTGCGGCTGGACCACTTGAGGGTGCTGGTGGCGGCGGGGGTGGACGCGTTCCACATCGGGGGCGCGGCGCGGCCGGGGGGTTGGGCGGGGTCGGTGTCGTCGGGGGCGGTACGGGGGTGGCGCGAGGTGCTCGACGCGTAGCGCCTTCCGGCGGGGGGTCGTGGTTGGGGGGTGCGGTTCGGCTGGGGCCGGTTTCCGGGTGCGGGTGTGGTCCGGGGTGCGGTCCGTCTTTGGCTGGGGTCGGTTTCCGGGTGCGGGTTGCTGGGCGTGGGTACGGGTGCGTTTCGGCTGGGGCCGGTGGTGCGGTGCGGGTTGTTGCCGGGGTGCGCTCCGGGCTCGCGTCCGGGACTGCATGATTTACGTCGCGACTCTGGCCACAGTCAGGAGACGGGCGTTCGCGCGCCACAAATCACGCTCTACGTCCCGGACACGATCCCTGCGCGCCCCCCTTCACCGCCCGTCACGGACTGGCCCGGTCGTGCGCGAGGGTGGGTGGGGGAGGCGGCGGCACTCTCCCGCACCCTGCCGGTACCGACCGGATCGGGACGGGTGACCACCGGGGGGAGGGGGTCGGGGTCGTAGGAGGTGCGTGTCCGGACACTAAAGCGTGATTTGTGGCGCGCGGACGCCCGAACCATCGTCGGGGCAGGGTCGCGCCGTAAATCATGCCGTCCGGACATGTACCTCCGGAGGCCCCGGGCCCCGGCACCACAACGCACGCACCCGCACCCCCGCCGGAGGCGCACCGCACCCCCGCCGGAGGCGCACCGCACCCCCGCCGGAGGCGCACCGCACCACCCACCGCGACCCCCTACAGCGACAACTCCCCCGGCAGCCCCGTCGCATGCAGGACGATCAGGCCCGACACCGCCCGCGTCAACGCCACGTACAGCCGCCGCAGCCCCGTCCGTTCGTCCGGTTCGCCGTCGACCACCGCCGCCGGCTCGTCCAGGACCACGTAGTCGTACTCCAGACCCTTCGCGAGGGATGCCGGGACCAGCGTCAGCCGGGCGTCGGCCGTTGTCTCCTCGCCCGGCGAGAGGTATGGCAGGCCCGCCGCCGTCAGTGCCTCACGCAGCGCCGGGATACGGGCGTCCGCCGCGATCAGACCCGTCGAGCCCTCGTGCGCCAGCGATTCCACGCAGGCCGCGACGACAGCCGCGTCGAGACCCGCCGCGACGGGCCGTACCGAGAGTGAGCCCGGTGACTCCCGTACCGACGCGACCTCCGCCAGCCCCGGCGCGATCGACGGCAGCAGTCTCGACGCGTACGCGATCACCTCGCGCGGCACGCGGAAACCCGCCGTCAGTTCTTCCACCACCGCGTCCGTCTTGCCCAGGTGCCGCAGCGCGTCGGTCCAGCTCGCCGTCGCCCACGGCGTCGTCCCCTGCGCCAGATCGCCCAGTACCGTCGCCGAGCCGGTCGAGCAGCGGCGGCCCACCGCGCGGTACTGCATGGGGGACAGGTCCTGGGCCTCGTCGAGCACCACATGGCCCAGCGAGTGGGTACGGGCGATCAGATCGTCCGCCTCGTCGATCAGCACCGCGTCCGCCGCCGACCACTTCGCCGACTTCACGCTCCGCACCGGCTTCGCCCACAGGATCGTCTTCTGCTCGTCGGGCGTGAGGACGCCCTCCGCGTGCGCGGCCAGGAACTCCGCGTCGGAGAGCAGCCGCAGCACCAGCTTCGTCGGTTCGACCGGTGGCCAGATGGCCTTGACCGCCGCCTTCACCGCGGGGTTGCGGGCCACCGCGTCCTGTACCCGGTCGTCGGGCGCCTCGCCCGCCTCCTCCATCCGTACGAGCACGGCGTGCGCGATCCGCTGCGGAAGGGCTTCGCGCGCGGCGCCGTACCGCATGTCCCGGGCGAGCAACTGCTCGACCATCTCTTCGAGTTCGTACGCCGGTACCCGCCACCGGCGCGAGCCGCGTACGACCACGACCGGCTCGGTCGGCGGGGTGACGTGGGACCGTACGGCCCGCCGGAGGACATCCGCCATGCGGGCGTCGCCCTTGATGACGGCGGCGGGCGCGGGGTCCGTACCGCGTACGTCCACCGAGGCGACCAGGTCGTCCACCGTCGCCTGCTTCACATCCAACTCACCGAGCGCGGGCAGGACTTGCTCGATGTAGTGGAGGAAGGAGGCGTTGGGGCCGATGATCAGCGTCCCGGTGCGGGCCAGCCGCTCGCGGTGCGCGTACAGCAGATACGCGACCCGGTGCAGACCGACGGCGGTCTTGCCGGTGCCGGGGCCGCCCTGGACGCAGACGGTGCCGCCGAGGCCGCTCCGTACGATCTCGTCCTGCTCGGGCTGGATCGTCGCGACGATGTCGCGCATGGGGCCGACGCGCGGCCGTTCGATCTCGGCCTGGAGCAGCTTGCTGGAGAGCGCGGTCTCGGTCGGGTCGGAGAGATGCTCGTCCTCGTACGCGGTGATGTCGCCGGCCGTGTAGCCGAAGCGGCGGCGGAGTCCGACGTCCAGCGGGTCCTTCTTGGAGGCCCGGTAGAACGGCTGGGAGGCGGGGGCGCGCCAGTCGATGACCATGGGATCGCCGTCGTGGTCGTGGACATGGCGCCGGCCGATGTAGAAGCGCTCGCCCTCGGCGCCCTCGGCCTCGGCCGCGCCCACGGGGTGCAGATAGTCGAGGCGGCCGAAGAAGAGCGGGGTGTGGGAGAGATCCGCGAGCGCCTTGATGCGGTCCGCGATCTGGGCCTCCAGGACGGCGGCGTTGACCCAGTTCGCGGTGACATCGCGGATGTCGAGCGCCTGGACGTCCTCGCGCATGGCGCGCAGCGCGGAGCGGGAGGCGGCGAGGTGGGCTCGTTCCCGCGCCAGGGGGTCGGGCTGATCGGGGGTGAGGTCGTCGAGGTCGTCAGGGGCGTGCGCGGACACGGTGGTGCCTCCGGGGGGCTCTACGCAGGCCGACGGGCCGCACCCGTCGGGCGACGGGCGGCGGTGGCCGTTCGGCGTGGATCACGTCATGGCGGTCGGCCGTCCGGTTTCCGTCCGGACGACGGCGCTCCGCGAGGGAGGCGGGCAAGGTGGGCGATTGTAGCCAGCCGGTGACGGGGAGGCGAATGATTTTCCCCGTACGGTGTCGGCGCACGGTCCGGCGGCACCCTCGGCCGCGGGAGTGCGTCCGTCTTCCGGGCCATCCACGCCTCCATCCCGTAGGGGAGGCCGTTGGACGGAAGTCGTACTCGGCCGCGGATGAGGCTCAAACCCGAGGGCGATGACTCACCCGGCGCACGTGCCCATCATGGATGTATGAGTACCGCGACTTTCACCCCGGCCCACGCCCCGCACGGTTCGCCGGTTCCCGGCGCGACCGCCACGGGCTCCGTTCCCCACCACGCCCACTACGTCGGCAACGCGCTGCGCGCCGTCAAGGTCTTCGTGAGCACCGCGTTCAGCGTGGCGGTCCTCGGGGAGTACACGGAGGAGGCGGGTATCAAGCGCCGCTGAACCGTGCCGAGCACCACTGATCCGTATCGAACGCCGGTGATCCTTATCGCGCCGGCCACGCGCCGCCCCGTCCCGCCGCGCTCCTGACTGACGCCTCTGATCCACTAGGGTCGCGGCCGTGACATACCGGACCGTGACGCCCCGTTCACTCGCCGCAGTGGGCGCGCTCGCCCTGTCGCTGGCCGCACTCGCGACTCTCTGCGTCGCCCGGCGCATCCCCATGGCCGACACGCTCGTCTACCGCGCGGAAGGCGCTGCCGTCATCCACGGCACCGACCTGTACGGGTTCACGGTCACCGAATGGCAACTACCCGCCACCTACCCGCCGTTCGCCGCGATTCTCTTCGTACCCACCACCTGGCTGCCCGTCGACGCCCTCAAGGTCGTCTTCGTCATCGGGAACGCCGCGCTGCTCGCGCTGCTCGTACGGCTGTCCTGGCGGTTCGCGGGGATGCCCGCCGGTCCCGTACCGCTGCTGGCCGCCGTCGCCGTCGGGCTCTGGCTCGAACCCGTCTTCCAGACCGTCCTCTTCGGACAGATCAACCTCGTACTCGCCTGTCTCGTTCTCTGGGACCTGTCCAGACCCGAGCACGCGCTCGGCAAGGGGTTCGCCCTCGGTGTCGCGGCGGGCATCAAGCTGACCCCGGCCGTCTTCATCGTGTATCTGCTGGTGACCGGGCGCGTACGGTCCGGACTGATCGCCCTGGCCTCCTTCACCGGCACCGTGCTGCTCGGAGCGCTCGTACTGCCCGAGGCGAGTGGCGAGTTCTGGACGACACGCGTCTTCGAGACCGGCCGGGTCGGCAAGGCGTGGATCGTCGACAACCAGTCGCTGCAAGGGATGCTGGGGCGCCTTCTGCACACCCCGGACCCGGGCATGGTGTGGGCGGTGGCCGCCGGGCTCACGGCGGTCGCCGGGCTGTGGATCGCCCGGCGGGCCGTCGTGGCGGCCGGGCTGGAGACCTGGGGCGTGCTGGTCACGGCGCTGACCGCGCTGCTCGTATCGCCGATCAGCTGGTCGCACCACTGGGTGTGGTGCGTACCGCTGCTCGCGGTGCTGATCGCGGAACGCCGGTTCCGTACGGCGGCGGCGGTCGGGGTGGTCTGGACGGCGCGCAGCTTCTGGCTCGTACCGCACGACGGCGATCTGGACCTCCGGCTGCCGTGGTGGCAGCAGGTGCCGTCGTCGCCGTACGCGCTGTTCGCGCTGGGACTGCTCGCCTTCGCGGTGTGGCGCACGGGCGCGGGCGCGGGCAAGGACGGCTCCGCCCTCGTCCTTCCGGTGCAGCGCGCGGAGGCCGGTTCGGGGGTGAGTACGACGGCGGGTACGGGGTGAGTTACGGGGTCAGCTCTCCGCGAGGAGTTCGTCCGCGTCCACGATCCGGTACGCGTAGCCCTGCTCCGCCAGGAACCGCTGGCGGTGCGCCGCGAAGTCCTGGTCGATGGTGTCGCGTGCGACGACCGAGTAGAAGCGGGCCTCGTGGCCGTCCGCCTTCGGGCGCAGCACCCGGCCCAGACGCTGGGCCTCCTCCTGGCGGGAGCCGAACGTACCCGAGACCTGGATCGCGACCGTCGCCTCCGGCAGATCGATCGAGAAGTTCGCGACCTTCGACACGACCAGCACGGAGATCTCGCCCTGCCGGAACGCCTCGAAGAGCTTCTCGCGCTGCGCGTTGCTGGTCTCGCCCTTGATGACGGGGGCGTCCAGATGCTCGCCCAGCTCGTCGAGCTGGTCGATGTACTGGCCGATGACAAGCGTCTGCTCGCCCCGGTGCTTGCGCACCAGCGCCTCCGTCACCTTCCGCTTCGTCGCGGTCGTCGCGCAGAAGCGGTACTTCTCCTCCGTCTCGGCCGTCGCGTACGCCAGGCGCTCGCTGTCGGTCAGATTGACCCGTACCTCGACACAGTCCGCGGGCGCGATATAGCCCTGCGCCTCGATCTCCTTCCACGGCGCGTCGAACCGCTTCGGTCCGATGAGCGAGAAGACGTCCGACTCGCGGCCGTCCTCCCGTACGAGCGTCGCCGTCAGCCCGAGGCGGCGCCGGGCCTGGAGATCGGCGGTGAACTTGAAGACGGGCGCGGGCAGCAGATGCACCTCGTCGTAGATGACCAGGCCCCAGTCGCGGGAGTCGAACAGCTCCAGATGCGGATAGATGCCCTTACGGCGGGTGGTCAGCACCTGGTACGTGGCGATGGTGACCGGGCGGATCTCCTTCTTCGTACCGCTGTACTCGCCGATCTCGTCCTCGGTCAGTGAGGTGCGCTTCACCAGCTCGTGCTTCCACTGGCGGGCCGAGACGGTATTGGTCACCAGAATCAGCGTCGTCGCCTTGGCCTCGGCCATGGCACCCGCCCCCACCAGCGTCTTTCCCGCGCCACAGGGCAGCACGACCACCCCCGAGCCGCCGTGCCAGAACCCCTCGACGGCCTGCCGCTGGTACGGACGCAGCGCCCAGCCCGTCTCGTCCAGCTCGATGGCGTGCGCCTCGCCGTCGACATAACCGGCGAGGTCCTCGGCCGGCCAGCCCAGCTTGAGGAGCGTCTGCTTGATCTGGCCGCGCTCCGAGGGGTGGACGGCGACGGTGTCCGGGTCGATGCGGTTGCCGACCAGCGGCTGGACCTTCTTGGAGCGGAGGATCTCCTCCAGCACGGGACGGTCCGTGGAGGTCAGGACCAGACCGTGGGAGGGGTGCTTGGAGAGGGTCAGCCGGCCGTAGCGGGCCATCGTCTCGGCGACATCGACGAGCAGCGCGTGCGGCACGGGATACCGGGAGTACTCCACGAGCGCGTCGACCACCTGCTCGGCGTCATGCCCGGCGGCGCGGGCGTTCCACAGCCCGAGCGGGGTCAGCCGGTAGGTATGGATGTGCTCGGGGGCACGCTCCAGCTCGGCGAAGGGCGCGATGGCGCGTCGGCAGGCGTCGGCCTGCTCGTGGTCGACTTCGAGCAACAGGGTCTTGTCGCTCTGGACGATAAGGGGTCCGTTCACGCGCGGCTGCCTTTCGGGATGGCTCTGCACGGCCGAATGACCAGTGGCCAAATGACCAGTGTCCCGCATCTTCGCCGGATCGGGACCGGGGGGCGCGTATCCGGGGCGGACGGGGGCATCCGGGGGCTATGACCGCGGAGACGGAAAGGCCCAAGCCGGCGCAGGCTGTCCCAGGGAGTAGCCCGTGGGGACGTGCCGTGTTGCGGATTCTCATCATGACGGTGGCGCTGGTCGCCCTGACCGCGTTCGCAGCGGTGCTGGCCGAACTGACGCTGACGCCGTCCCCCGCGTCCGAGGACATCGCGGGGGCCAATCTCAGCCCCGGGCACTCGTTGAGGCAGTACGCCGAGGACTACACGTTCCTCGCCGCGTGCAAGCAGATCGGCGGCAATCTGCTGATGGGTGCGCCTTTCGGGCTGATCCTTCCGGTGCTCGTGCCACGCAGGCTGCGGATGGTGCGGGTGGTGGCGCTGACGGTGCTGGTGATGGTGCTGGTGGAGCTGGCGCAGGGGGCGGTGGTGCGGGGGCGGGCGTTCGATGTGGACGACGTGATTCTGAACACGAGTGGGGCGGTGATCGCGTATGTACTGGTGGGAAGGGTGATCGGGCGGCGGTTCCACGCGTTGGGCGCGGGTGCGGCGGGTGCGGGTGCGGGGGCCCGTGCGGGGGCGTCCGCCGGGCGGAAGCCGTCGCCTGGGCGGCGGCCGACGGCTAAGCCGAAGCCGAAGCCGAAGGGCAAGCCTGTGATGACGAAGGCGAAGCCGAAGCCGAAGCGGTCAGGCTCGGCGTCCGCCGGGGGGCTGGCGTGAGCGGCTTCGCAGGCTCGGTCGGGGCTGATCGCCTCGCGGCGTGGTGCGGGTGCGTGCGTTGTGGTGCCGGGGGCCGGGGCCTCCGGAGGTACATGTCCGGACGGCACGATTTACGGCGCGACTCTGGCCAGTCGTTGGTTCGGGCGTCCGTGCGCCACAAATCGCGCTTTAGTGTCCGGACACGCACCTCCTCCGACCCCGACCCCCTCCCGCCCGTGGTCGGCTCCCACCGCCGCGTCCGCGATTACGCCGGGTCGTCCGCCAGTTCCGCCACTCCCGTGATGCGGTGCAAGGGGTACGTGCGGACCTCGTCCGCCGTGTGGTCGTAGCCCGTGACGTAGCCGCCCTCCACCCGTACCGGGGCGATGACGCGTTGGCTGGCCGCGCCGTCCGCGTTGACGTAGCCGATCCAGACCGCCGAGCCGGTCATGGCGGCGGCCTGGACCGTGGCGAGGGTTTCCGCCGAGGTGGTGCGGGGGAGTGCGCCGTTTCTGGAGGCCGCCGCGGCGGAGGCCAGGGCGGCGGAGCCGGAGCCGGAGGGTTCCGGGACCGGTTTGTGGACGACCGTGGCGGCCAGGTCGCCCGCGCGGATCGCCCTTACCGCCGCGCTGAGCAGCGCCGTGTCCGGGGTGGGGGGTCCGTCGGGGACCGGGGCGGGGGCCGTTCTGGGTGGGGTGCGGTGGGCGTGGGCGCGGGTGATCATGACGTCGCCCTCGGCCGATTCGGCGGCCGGTGCGAAGCCCATGACGCGCAGCCCGTCGAGCAGGGCGACCGCGTCGGCGTGGGCGGCCAGCACGGTCGGGGCGAGGCGGCGCAGCCGCAGGCCCTGGGAGCGTTTGTCCGCCAGGATCTCGTCGAGTACGGCTTCGTCGTCGCAGCGTACGTACGCGGAGGCCGCGCCGACCCGGAGGTGGCCGTGCTTACGGGCCACGTCGTCGATGAGGTAGGCGAGCGGCTGGGGGACCGGCGTACGGCTGTGGTTCCTGAGGAAGTCGTGCAGGTCGGAGGCCGACTGTCCGGCGTCGAGCGCGCGGCGTACGGAGCCGGGGGTGAAGCGGTAGACGGTCGCCCCGCCCTTCGACTCGACATCGGCGGCGATGGCGAGCAGCTCGGCGAGTGGGCGCAGGAGGGGGCCGGGCGCCACGGCGGTGAGGTCGGCCTGGAGGAGGACATGGTCGAGGGGTTCGGGGAGGAGCGGGGCCAGGGCGCGGGCGGCGCGCAGGCCCGCCGCGGCCACTTCACCGGGCGTGTGGGTGCCCTCGCCGGAGGTGTCCGCGCCGTCCGGTGCCAGCAGGGCTCGGGCGTGCGACGCGAGCGCGCCCCGGCCCGTGATGCCCAGCATCTCCGCTTCGTTGAGGGTCCAGGCCGCCAGCCGCGTGCGCAGATCGTCGGCCCGGCCGGCGCCGGAGGCGCCGCGTAGGGGGCGTTCCCAGCGCAGCCGGGCGAGCAGCGACTCGGGGTCGGGGGCCTCGCCCTCGGGGAGGGTGGCGAGGAGGTCGAGGATCCGGCGCCGTACCTCGGGCGCGGCGCCGCGGTCCAGATCGGGGCCGAGCGCGGCGAGCGTACGGCCCTTGGAGTCCTGGCTGCCGACCAGACCGGCCGTACGAGTCGCCGTCAGCCAGGCCGTGGCGAGCCCGGCCCATCGTTCCGGGGCGGGCAGTTCCTGCCAGTCGTCGTAGGCGGGGGTCGGTGCGTACCGTTCGTCGGTTTCGCCGTCGGCCGCCAACAGCCCGGCGGCGTAGGCGAGTTCGACCCAGAAGGCGGCGACGGGCTCGGAGACGTCCAGGGCGGTGGCGGTGCGCTTGAGGTCGCGTACGGACAGACCGCCGGCCCGCAGGACGTTCGGGCCGCCCTCGTTCCAGTCCTTGGCCAGCTCCTCGATGGTGGCGAGCGTGGTGTACGCCTGTCCGGCCGCCGTGTTGTCCACAACCTGTGGACGGGCGCCGGTGGACGCGTCCGAGACGCGGGGCGCGACGGCGGGTGCCACGGGCTCCGGCGTACGGTGCGCGCGCCCGGCGCGCAGATGCAGCGCCGCCTCGCGCGGCAGGACGACCGTACGGGTGGTCGCGGGCAGCAGCAGCCCGCGGTCGCGCAGCCACTGCACGGGCGGGGTGGGGCTGGAGGTGACCTCGCCGTACGGCGGCCCCCACACCAGCCGGTCCAGCACCGACAGGGCCTCGACGGGGGCGGTGTCGAGCAGCGCCGCCATCCGCGTCCGGTCGGTGAACAGCGCGGTGAGCGAGGCCACCGCGGAGACCGGATCGTGGGTGGAGGGCAGCCCGGCGGCGGTCAGGATCTCCTGGAGCCGGCCGGGCGACATGCCCGCGGTGGCCTCGGCGACCGTCGGGCCGAGCCCGGTCGGCGAGGGGTGGGTGGGGGAGGGGGCGAGCAGTTCGCGGGCGGTGCGTACCAGCCGCAACCGGTCGTCCGCGCCCCAGATCAGCGCCCGGTCGCGCAGCGTCGCCACCGCGCGGGGCAGGGCCGCCTCGATCTCCGGGTCGCCCTCGTCGCCGGTCAGCAGCGCGCGCAGCGTGTCGTACGGCGCGGGCTCCGCGGCGACGGCCAACGCCTCCGCGGTCTGGAGCGTGAACCGGTCGAGCCGTTCCAGCGCCCGTACGACGGAGGCACGGGTGCCCGCGCGCGTCGCGAGCTGCGAGAGGTCGCTCGGTACGGGGCTGAGCAGATCGGGGCGGGCTCGCAGGAGCGCGACGAGCGATCCGTCACCCTGGGTGCGCAGGGCCTCCGCGAGCGTACGCGGTGGCGTACCGCCGGTTCCTTCTGGCACGTGCGCCTCCTGATCAGGCTTCGCGGGTCCCCATCCGTTCCACGTTAGCCCCTGGGAGGCGCTCTGCCGCGCCCCCGGGCCATGGGGGCGCCGCCGGGCCTTCTTCGTACTGGATGAACGGGTGGATGTACGGGCGGACGCGCGGGCCGGATGTACGGGCCGGATGTGCGGGCCGGATGTGCGGGTGGAGGTACGCGGAGGTACGGGGTGGACGTACGGGAGTGACTTCGACACGATCGCCTACGGGTATCCGTCGTGATGGCGGCTGCCGGGCGTGCCTGTGCGGAGGACTGTGTGGGGATCGAGAGCGATCAGCTGGTCTATGACTACCTGAGTCGTGTGGGAGACGAGGCTCAGCAGCGGCAGCTGCCCTCCGGGGACCGGATGCGGCTGGTGTCGTCGCTGCGCAACGAGATCGACAAGCAGCGCGGGAAGGCCGGCGGGGACAGCCCGGCCGCCGTACGCCGCATTCTGGGGCGGCTGGGGACACCGGACGCGGTGGTACGGGCCGCCTCCGAGGGCGCCGCGGGCGACGACGCCCCCGCCCGTCCACCGGAGCCACGGCCCGCGCTGCCGGAGCAGCGGACCCGGCGGCTGAAGGGCGCCAGGAGGCTGGTCATCCCGGAGCAGGCGGCGGAGTCGCCCGCGCCCGCGATGCCCGCAGCGTCGCCGCCGCACCTGGCGGGGATGGACGAGCTGGGCCCGCACGGCGGCGGCCCGGGGCCCGACTGGTGGCGGATCGAACCGGGCCCGATGGGCTCGGCGGAGCAGGTGCCGGGGTTCGTGGGCGGGGTCGAGATCCCCGACATACTCAAGCCACCGCCGAAGGAGAAGCCGGGCAGGACGGCCGAGGGCGCGGCAGCCGAGGACGACGGGGACGGAGACGGGGACGGGGCGGAGGACGCGGCCGGAGAGGCGGCGAAGGACGCCGGCCGTCGTCGGTGGCGTCCACGGCTGTCGCGCCGGGGCGCGGGCGCGGGCACAGGCGCGGGCGCGGAGAAGAAGGCCGGCGGACTCACCCACCCCTTCCTGCTGCTCGCCGCCGCGCTGCTGGTCGGCGGAGCGGTGTTCGGTTCCTGGTTGGCCCTGGGCGGCGGCTGGCTCCTCGCGTACGTCTCCCGCACGCTGTCCCGCGCGGAAGCCAAATGGGCGGTCTTCGGCCTTCCCGGGGTCTCGGCCGCCGGAGGTGCGGTCTGGCTCTGGGGCCGGCTGGACGGCCGCTGGGGCGAGGCGATCCCGGAGGACGGGATGGCCGACGCCCTGTCGGGCGCCTGGCCGGTGGTGCTCCGTACGGCGGCGGTGACCTCCGCGCTGTATCTGGTCTGGCGTTCGCGGCGCAAGCGGGCCGGCTGAGCTCCGGGCGGGAGCGAGGCGGGCCCCGCACCGAGAAGAGGCGGGGCCCGCACCGAGAACCGGTACGGGCCCCACCCCTCACCCCTCCTCGCGCTCCACCCGGATCCACAACTCCGCGTCCGCCCGCGCCCCGTCCTCCGACAGACGGGTACGGAGGATCTCGGGGCCCGGCACGCTCCGGTACGGATTGGACGGGAACCACTGCGTATAGATGTCCCGCCACAGATACTGGAGCGCCCGCGGGAACTCGCCCGAGCTCTCGAAGACCGCCCACGTCCCCGCCGGGACCGTCAGCGTCGCCATCCCCTCGGGCGCGGGCGCGTCGGTCACCACGCCGTGCAGATAGTCGAGTTCGGTGCCCTCCGCGCGGCTCTCCGCGAGGTCGTCCGTGACGGCGACGATCCCGCGCGGCTCCTGGCCGGAGCGCTCCCCCAACTCCCCGAGCTCCTCCAGCCGCTGGAGCGTCTCCCGGCCGAGGCCCCGTATGAACGAGACGATCGCCGGGTTCATGCCCTCGTGCACCAGCGGGACCCGTGTCTTCGGGCCCACCACCCTGAACTCCGTTTTCTGGACCACCCGGTACCGCATGTCGGTACTCCCTTCGACGATGAGACGAAAGGACATCCGTGGCTGGGAGCGCAGCGCCGCACCGGTCCGCCGGGCCTCGCCAGGACCGACGCCGTGCAGCGCACGGAACGCGCGCGCGAACGCCTCGCCCGAGCTGTACCCGTACCGCACCGCCACATCGAGCAGCGTCCGCTCCCCGCCGAGCACTTCGGCGCCCGCGACGGTGAGCCGT
The DNA here is from genome assembly GCF_040681655.1 of Streptomyces sp. NPDC051662. NCBI lineage: Bacteria > Bacillati > Actinomycetota > Actinomycetes > Kitasatosporales > Streptomycetaceae > Streptomyces > Streptomyces sp. NPDC051662. The sequence continues at coordinate 89,883 of NZ_JBFAZD010000012.1, read as the reverse complement.
CGGCGCCGGATGTACTCGGAGAGCGGCATGCCCGCCAGCGCTGAGAACAGCCGCCGGAAGTGGTACTCCGACGTGACCGCGATCCGCGCGAGTTCGGCCACCTCGATCGGCTGACCGAGGTTCCGCTCGATGTGCTCCATGGCCTGGTTCAGCCGCTCCAGCATCACCGGATCTCCTTCCCTTGCTGATCAGCCACGTTAGGGAGAGGGCACCTCGCCGGACCCGGCAATCCGTGCCCGGTCCTGTCGGGTCGCGTGTCAGGAGGTTCGGGTCGCGCGGGAGGTCCGGAGGTCACGAAGCGCGCGAGGAGTCCGGCCGGTACGGCGCGCCCGGTACCACCAGCGGCGACCCCGTCACCGGGTCCGGGACCACCACCGACTCCAGGCCGAAGACCTCCCGTACCAGCTCCGCCGTCACCACCTCCGCCGGGCGCCCCTCCGCCACGATCCGCCCGGCCTTCATCGCGACCAGGTGATCCGCGTACCGCGCCGCCTGGTTGAGGTCGTGGAGCACGATCACGACCGTACGGCCCTGGTCGTGGTTGAGGCGCCGGACCAGATCGAGCACCTCCACCTGGTGCGCGATGTCCAGGAAGGTCGTCGGCTCGTCCAGCAGCAGCAGATCCGTCTCCTGCGCGAGCGCCATCGCGATCCACACCCGCTGGCGCTGGCCACCGGACAGTTCGTCCACCGACCGGTCGGCGAGCGACGTCACGTCCGTACGTTCCATCGCGTCCGTGACCGCGCGCTCGTCCTCGTCCGACCACTGCTGCCACCAGTGCTGGTGCGGCTGACGGCCGCGCGAGACGAGGTCGGCGACCGTGATGGCCTCCGGGGCGACCGGCGACTGCGGGAGCAGGCCGATCGACTGCGCGATCTTCCGGGTCGGGATCCGCGCCAGCTCCGTACCGTCCAGCAGTACGGAACCGCCGCGCGGCTTCAGTAGCCGGCCGAGCGCGCGCAGGGTCGTCGACTTCCCGCAGGCGTTCGGGCCGACGATGACCGACACCCGCCCGTCGGGGACGGTCAGATCCAGCTCGTGGACGACCGTGCGGTCCTCGTACGCGAGCGTCAGCTCGCGGGCGGTGAGCCTGCTCATGCCTTGCCTCCTGCGGTACGGCCGCGGACGATCAGCCAGATCAGATACGGGGCGCCGACCGCCGCCGTCAGTACACCCACCGGGAGTTCGGTCGGCGAGAGCAGTCTGCGGGCCAGCAGATCGGCGAGGACGACGAGCACCGCCCCCATCAGCGCCGAACACAGCAGCGGGATCTGCGCGGTACGGGTCATACGGCGGGCGATCTGCGGCGCGAGCAGCGCCACGAAGTCCACCGGACCCGCCGCGCCCGTCGCGACCGACGCCAGCACCACACCGAGCAGGGCGAGCCCGAGCCGGACACGGCCGAGCCGTACGCCCAGCGCCGTGGCGGTGTCGTCGTCCATCGAGACCGTGCGCTGCGCGTACGCCGCCCACAGCACCGCGGGCACCAGCGCGAGCAGCAGCCAGCCGAGCGGCGCGGCGAAGTCCCAGCCCCGGCCGTTGAGCGAGCCGGTCATCCAGACCTGGGCCTGCTGGGCGACCAGATAGTCGCCCTTGGTCAGGAAGAGCGTGGTGACGGAGCGCAGGGCGATCGCGAAGCCGATGCCGATGAGCACGAAGCGCGTGGCGTGCAGCCCGCCGCGCCAGGCGAAGACGTACACCAGCGCCGCCGCGACGATACCGCCGGCCACGGACAGATACGGAAGGACGGTGTACGAGGTGACGCCGAAGGTCATCGCGCCGACCGTGAGCGCGCTCGCGCCCTGGCTGATGCCGATGATGTCGGGGCTGGCGAGCGGATTGCGGGCGACGGTCTGGATCAGCGCGCCCGCGACGCCGAACGCGAGCCCGACCAGCAGCCCGACCACCATGCGCGGCAGCCGCAGTGTGCCGACCACCAGCTCGTTCGACGAGGGCTGTCCGAGGAGCACCTTCAGGACCTCGGACGGTGGTACGAAGCTCTCGCCGACGCTCAGATACGCCACGCACACGGCGGCCAGCACGGCGGTGAGCGCGACCGCCACGGCCGCCGCCCGCCGGTGCAGCAGGAACGAGGCGCGTCCGATCCGTACCCGCGTATAGCCCGCCGGCCGTATCCCGCCCGCCCCGGCGACGCTCTCCGGGGCCTCCTTGAGGGCCGTCGTCATGCCGGCACCGCCTTCCGGCGTACGAGAGCGACCAGGAACGGCACCCCGAGCAGGGCCGTCATCACACCCGCCGGGACCTCGCCCGGCGGGAAGACGACCCGCCCGACGACATCGGAGACCAGCAGCATCACGGGCCCGATCAGGGCCGCCATCGGGAGCACCCAGCGATGGTCCGAGCCGACGATCGCGCGGGCGATATGCGGAACGGCGAGCCCGACGAAGGCGATCGGCCCCGCCGCCGCGACCGCCGCTCCGATCAGTACGGTCGCGCCGAGGCCGCCGACGATCCGGACGGCCCCGACGTTCTGGCCAAGCCCCTTCGCCACGTCCTCGCCGAGGGCCAGGGCGTCCAGGCCACGGGCCACGGATATCACCAGTACGGTGCCGATCAGCAGGAACGGCCAGATCTGACCGGCGATTTCGGCGTCCCGGCCCGCGATCGAGCCCACCTGCCAGAAGCGGAACTCGTCCATCGTCGCCGCGCTCGTCGTCAGCACACCCGTCGTCACGGACACCAGCAGCGCGTTGATCGCCGCACCGCCGAGGGCGAGCTTGACCGGGGTCGCGCCGCCACGTCCGCTCGACGCGATCGCGTACACCGCCACCGACGCCACCGCCGCACCCGCGAACGCGTACCAGACATAGCCGGAGAGCGTGTGCACCCCGGCGAGGGCGATGGCCAGGACGACGCCCACGGAGGAGCCCTGGCTGATGCCGAGGATGCCGGGGTCGGCGATCGGGTTGCGGGTGATGCCCTGGAGGGCGGTGCCGGCCAGCGCGAGCGCGGCGCCGACCATCAGCCCGATCAGCGTGCGCGGCACCCGCAGTTGGCGGATGACCTCGGCGTCGTCGCCGCGGCCACCGTGCAGCAGCGCGTCGATGACGGCGGAGGGAGCGACGGCGCGGGCCCCGACCGCGAGACTCAGCAGGACCGAGAGCAGCAGGGCCACGACGGCTGCCGCCGTCCAGCCGATACGGCGGGCGACCAGGGCGTGTCTGGTGCTGTGGATCGGCGGGGCGGCGGCTGGCATCGGAACCTATCGGACGGTGCGGCGGACAGACGAGGTCGGACGGGCGAGGGCGGGCGGGGCGGACGAGCGGTGGTTAGGTTTGGCTAAGTCTAAGCACCCGGTTCCGGCCATCCGCCGGGGCCCGACGCCCCTACGGGCAGCCCGGAGCCTGGGCACAATGACCGCATGGCTTCCCTCACGGCTCGGCAACCGCTCACCGTCGGCTTCGACCTCGATATGACCCTGATCGACTCACGGCCCGGGATCCGCGCCGTCTACCAGGCGCTCTCCGAGGAGACCGGGGTCCCGATCGACGCCGATCTCGCGGTCACCCGGCTCGGGCCGCCGCTCGAACAGGAGCTGGCGCACTGGTTCCCCGAGGAGCGGGTCGCCGAAGTGGCCGACCGCTACCGGGAGATCTATCCCACATACGCGATCCCGCCGACGCGGGCGATGCCCGGCGCCCGGGAGTCCGTCAGCGCCGTCCAGGAGCTGGGCGGGCGCGCGATCGTCGTCACGGCCAAGCACCAGCCGAACGCCCAGCTCCACCTCACCCACCTCGGGATCGAGCCGGATGTGGTGGTCGGCTGGCTGTGGGCCGAGGCCAAGGGCGAGGCGCTGCGGGAGTACGAGGCGTCGGTGTTCGTCGGCGACCACATCGGTGATGTGCGCGGGGCGCACACGGCTCAGGCGCTGTCCGTCGCCGTACCGACCGGGCCGTGCGACGAGGAGGCGCTGCGCGGCGCCGGAGCCGACGTGATCCTGCCCGACCTGACGGCCTTCCCGACCTGGCTGGAGGGTTACGCGGCGGGCTTGGCCCGTCGGCGCTGAGCGGCGATCGAGCGCAGCACACCCGCGGCGGCGATCACGAAACCCACGCCCATCAGCATGCAGACGGCGTAGGCGATGGACGGGAAGGGCTCGGAGCCGAGGAACAGCGGAGCGACGGTGATCAGGGTGGCGATCGCGCCGACGATGAAGACGATCGCGCCGATACGGACCAGCCCGTCGCCGGGTCCGGCCTCTTCCGTCGCACGGGCCGTCACACGGGGTTCAGGAGTAGCAGTCACGCCACCAGGGTAGTTCCCTGCGGAAAGCAGCGGACAGGAACCGTCCGGCGACGTCTTGTCACCAGCCTCTGGACCATTAGCCTTGGTGGTGGCGGGTCGATGGACCCGCTGTAGTGCTATCCAGAGCCGTTTTTGCGCGCGCCAGGGGGTGTCGACATCCTCCGGCGCCCCAACGAGTACGAGGACGAGGACAGACGTGCCTACCGGCAAGGTCAAGTGGTTCAACAGCGAGAAGGGCTTCGGCTTTCTCTCCCGCGACGACGGCGGAGACGTCTTCGTGCACTCGTCGGTCCTCCCCGCCGGAGTCGACGCGCTCAAGCCAGGCCAGCGCGTGGAGTTCGGTGTGGTGGCGGGACAGCGCGGGGACCAGGCGCTCTCGGTGACGGTCCTCGACCCGACGCCCTCGGTCGCGGCGGCCCAGCGCCGCAAGCCCGACGAACTGGCCTCGATCGTCCAGGACCTGACGACGCTGCTGGAGAACATCACGCCGATGCTGGAGCGCGGGCGCTACCCCGACAAGGCGCAGGGCGCGAAGATCGCCGGCCTGCTGCGCGCGGTGGCCGACCAACTGGACGTGTGACCGGGGCGGGTGAGCCGGGCCGGTGATCCGGCCTGTGAGCCGGATGGGCAGTCAGACGAAACGCAGCGCGTCGTGGCCGAGGGGCGGTACGAGTCCCTCGGCCGCGGCGCGGGTGAGCAGCCCGCGGACCGCCGCGTAGCCGTCCTCGCCCAGATCCGCGGTGAACTCGTTGACGTACAGCCCGATGTGCTGGTCCGCCACCGCCGGGTCCATCTCCTGGGAGTGCGCCAGTACGTACGGCCGTGAGGTCTCCGGATCGTCCCAGGCCATCCGTACCGACCTGCGGATCGACTCGGCCAGCAGCTGAAGCGCCTCGGTGCCCAGCGAACGCTTCGCGATGATCGCGCCGAGCGGGATCGGCAGCCCGGTCGTGGACTCCCAGTGCTCGCCCATGTCGGCGAGGCGGTGCAGCCCGTAGTTCTGATAGGTGAAGCGCGCCTCGTGGATGACGAGTCCGGCGTCCACCTTGCCGTCGCGTACCGCGGGCATGATCTCGTGGAAGGGCAGTACGACGACCTTGCCCACCCCGCCGGGGAGCACATCCGCCGCCCACAGCCGGAAGAGCAGATAGGCCGTGGAGCGCTCGCTCGGTACGGCGACGGTCCCGCCGGTCAGATCGGCGCCCGGCTCCTTCGTCAGCACCAGCGGGCCACAGCCCCGGCCCAGCGCGCCGCCGCAGGGCAGCAGGGTGTACTCGTCCAGGATCCAGGGCAGCACGGCGTACGAGACCTTGAGAAGGTCGAACTCCCCGCGCTCCGCCATGCCGTTGGTGATGTCGATGTCCGCGAACGTGACATCGATCTCGGGCGCGCCGGTGACCCTGCCGTGTGCCCAGGCCTCGAAGACGAAGGTGTCGTTGGGGCAGGGCGAGTAGGCGATCTGCAACGGCTGCGGGGTCATGACGGCTCCTCGAATACGGGGGTGAGCAGCGTGAACGCGTACCGCAGCGCGTCCAGCGCCTCGCCGATCCGCCAACCGGCGCGGTCGCGCGGGCCGACGGTGTTGGAGATCGCGCGGATCTCGGCGCACGGTACGGAGTGGGCGGCGGCGGCCTCCGCGACCCCGAAGCCCTCCATCGCCTCGGCGGCGGCGCGCGGATGACGCGCGGTCAGCTCGGTGGTACGGGCGGCCGTGCCGGTCGCGGTGGTGACGGTGAGGACGGGCGCGAGAACCGAGTGGACCCGCGGATCGGCGTCCAGGACCTTCGACAACCGGGCGGTCAGCGCGGTCGACGGCCGGTGGACGCTACGGCCGAAACCCAGCTCCTCGACCGGCAGATAGCCATCGGGGGTCTCGGCGCCCAGATCCGCGGCGATGATCGTGTCCGCGACGACGAGCGAGCCCAGCGGGGCGTGGGGCGCGAAGCCGCCGCCGATGCCGGCGGAGATGACGAGATCGTACGGCGGGTCGTACGGGGAGGCCGCCAGCGCCGTCGCCGTGGCGACCGCCGCCGCGGCCGGCCCCGCGCCGCCCGCCAGGACCTCCACCACCGGTATCCGTACGGACCCCGGCCTCGGTGTGAACTGCGCGTGGGTCGTCATCTCGTACCCACCCGTCAGCTCCCGGACACCGGCGCCCGCGAACCGGCCGAGGCCCGCGGCGACGGCGTCCGCCTCCGCGGCCACCGCCGTGACGACAAGTACACGCATGGCGGGAGCCTCCAGTGGTGCCCGGTCTCCGGGGCCGTACCGGCCGCCGGATCACCGGGTCGGTCAGGACTTCTTCTTGAACTCGAAGTGCCAGATGCCGGTCAGTGTCTTGCCGTTGGTCTCCACGATGCTGACCTGGGTGTCGCTCGTGGTCTCGCCGGTCTGGGTGGAGAAGAAGGCGTTGCCGGGGATGGTCCGGTAGGTCTTCTCGTACGGCTCCTGCTCGGCCTGCTGACCGTTGATGAAGAGCGTCCAGCCGTGCTCGGCGATCGTCGGGTCGACCCCGAAGTGGACCTTGTCGTCCATCGAGATCTCGACGACCTTGTCCGCCTTCTTGTTCAGGCAGGGCTGGATGTCGGCGGCTTTGATCGCCTTGCCGTCGTTGTAGCAGGCCGCCTCGGTGTTGATCGAGTTGTCACCGACCGTCACGGTCGCGAGCGGCGTCGGCTTTTCACAGGCGGCGAGGACGAGGAGTCCGGCGGACACCGCACCGAGGGCGACACCGGCCCGGCGGTACCTACCAGAGAAGAACGCAACGGTCATGGGGCGAAGGCTATCGGTCGCCCGAGCCCACGCCGCGAGGGGGTACGGCGAGCCGTCCACCGGGGCGGCCGGGGCGGGTGTCACGCGACGCGCGCGTGCGCCGTGCCGCGCCGTGCCGCGGTCAGCAGTCCGCGTACGGCCGTGATCGCGCCGACCCCGACGATCGCCGCGGCGACCGACATCCCCAGCACGCCGTTGAGCGGCAGCGCGATACCGATCGCGCCGCCCACCACCCAGGACATCTGGAGCAGCGTCTCCGAGCGGGCGAAGGCGGAGGTCCTCACCTGCTCCGGTACGTCCCGCTGGATCACCGCGTCCAGGGAGAGTTTCGACAGGGCCTGGGTGAATCCGGCCACCGCGCACAGGACCGCCATCATCAGGCCGCCGAAGAGCAGCGCCGCGACGATCGCCGCGGTGAGGGCCACGCCCAGGACGGTGGCGATGATCAGTTCAGGACCGCGGGCCTTCAGCCAGGCGCCGACCGCCGTCCCCAGGGCGTTGCCCGCGCCGGCGGCCACGCCCACGATGCCCAGGGAGACGACAGCGCTGTGCCCGAAGAGCGGATGCTCGCGCAGCAGGAAGGCGAGGTAGAAGGTCAGAAAGCCGGAGAGACCGCGATGGGACGCGTTCGCCTGGAGGCCGTGCAGCACCGCCGGGCCGACCGTACGCAGCGAGGGCTTCCTCTTCGCCCCCTGGGCGACCGTGACCAGCCGCGCCCTGCGCTCGCCCTTCGCGGAGTCCACCTTGCCCGGCAGCGTGAACGCCAGGAACGTGCCGGCGAGAAAGATCAGGCACGCGCCGTACAGCGGCCACCTCGGACCGATCAGGTGCAGCCCCGCGCCGATCGGCGCGGCCACACCGGTGGCCAGCAGCCCGGCCAGGGTGACCCGGGAGTTGGCCCGCACCAGTGAGAACCGGGGCGGCAGCAGCCGGGGCACGACCGCGCTGCGGACCACCCCGTACGCCTTCGACGCCACAAGCACCCCGAGCGCGGCCGGATACAGCTCCAGACTGCCCGTGATGACGGCGGTCGACATCAGGATCGCGAGCGCGGCCCGGGTGAACATGGCACAGGCCATGGCGGCGCGGCGGCCGTGCGGGAGACGGTCCAGGAGCGGGCCGATGACGGGGGCGAGCAGAGTGAAGGGCGCCATCGTGACGGCGAGATAGAGCGCGACGCGGCCCCGGGCCTCGTCCGTCGGCACGGAGAAGAAGACCGTGGACGCGAGAGCGACGGTGATCATGACATCGCCCGCGCCGTTCACGGCGTGCAGTTCGATCAGCTTGCCGAGCCCCGACTCCCCCGCGCCGTGCGCGTGGGTGGCCTTGCGGATCCCCCTCGCCCCGGCCGTCAGAGGGAGCCGCAGGGCATGGCCGATGGCCCGCCCGGTCTTCCGGACCGGCCCGGCCGTATGTGTGTCGGACGACCTCACGGCTGCCACCTCGACATAGTGCCCCAAGGCCTCCTGGTGCGAACCGATTCGGAGCGTGACGGGGCCGTGACGGTGCCATGAAGGACGAGCCGACGTGAGTCACCGGCGAGCCGGGGAGAGTTCACCGTCCGGTACCGGAGCGAGGGACGCGCCCGGAATCTCTCCTGGGTGGATCCGAACACATTGTCGGCCTCCCACCATGGGGTTCCTCCGGGTCACGGCCTGGTTGCGGTGTGGGCCGAAGTCCGGGAAAGGCGGCGTGCAGGTGGGCGGGGGGCGAGAGAGGGGGTAGCGTGCGTAGCGCGCCACCGGCGGTTGTTCTCGGCCGCGCGCCTCTTCGTCATCCCGCAGAATGGATAACGATAGGTGTGCCCGAGGAGAGATCGGGCGTGGACGTCGATGCGGCCCTCTGGTCCGCTCCGCCCTCGGCTCGTACATCGCGAATCGGCCGGCGCACCCGTGAGACGGCGTAGGAGAGAAGCGAGACCTGTGAGTGCTGCGACGACGCGAAGCCGAACCCCCGACCGCCTGTGCGCCGAGGCGGTAGACCTCGCCAGGTCGGCTGCCGAGGAGGCCGCCGCACCCGGCGTTGTCGGGGAACATGTCTCGGTGGTGGCGGACGGGGACCGGGTCGTCACGCACTTCTTCGAGTGCAAGGAGCCCGGCTACCGGGGCTGGCGCTGGGCGGTGACGGTGGCGCGGGCATCCCGCGCGAAGATCGTCACGCTCGACGAAACGGTGCTCCTGCCAGGCCCCGACGCCCTGCTGGCCCCTGAGTGGGTGCCCTGGAGCGAACGGCTGCGCCCCGGCGACATGGGCCCAGGCGATCTGCTGCCCACCGAGGCCGAGGATCTGCGGCTGGAGCCCGGCTACTCCGGCGCGGACGCACCACCGCCGAACTCGGTGCTGCCCGATGTGGTGACCCCGCAGAACCTCGCGGACCTCGTCGAGGCGGAGGACGCGGGGCCCGAGGCTCCCGAATCGGCGGCCGACCGCGCGACGGACACGGCACCCGCTCCCGAACGTGGCTCGATCGCGTCCGTCGCCGAGGAACTCGGCATGCGCCGGGCGCGGGTGCTGTCGCGGTACGGGCTGCACGCGGCGGCGGACCGCTGGGACGAGGCGTTCGGCGCGAAGACCCCCATGGCACAGGCGGCGCCCGCGCCCTGCGTGACCTGCGGCTTCCTGCTGCCCCTCGCGGGCTCCCTGCGACAGGCCTTCGGCGTCTGCGCGAACGAGTTCTCGCCGGCGGACGGGCGGGTCGTGTCGCTGGCGTACGGGTGCGGGGGGCACTCCGAGGCGGCGGTGATGCCGAAGCCGCCGCGGCGGGCGGCGCCGGTACTGGACTCGATGGCGACGGACGCGTTTCCGCTGAGGCCGTCGCCGGACAGCGGGTCGGTGATCACGACGGAGGACGAGTCGGAGGACCTGGGCCACTCTTAGCCTCCCGGCTGGGGGTCGTTGTCCGGGTTCGTTTCGGCGGGGGCCGGTTTCCGGGTGCGGGTCGTGGTCCGGGGTGCGTTTCGGCTGGGGCCGGTGGTGCGGTGCGCCTCCGGCGGGGTGCGGGTGCGTGGCCGGGTGCGGGTGGTTGCCGGGGTGCGCTCCGGGCTCGCGTCCGGGACTGCATGATTTACGGCGCGACCCTGGCCACAGTCGAGATGCGGGCGTTCGCGCGCCACAAATCACGCTCTACGTCCCGGACACGATCCCTGCGCGCCCCCCTTCACCGCCCGTCACGGACTGGCCCGGTCGTGCGCGAGGCGGACCACCGGGGGGAGGGGGTCGGGGTCGGAGGAGGTGCGTGTCCGGACACTAAAGCGTGATTTGTGGCGCGCGACCGCCCGAACCATCGTCTGGGCAGCTGCGCGCCGTAAATCATGCCGTCCGGACATGTACCTCCGGAGGCCCCGGCCCCCGGCACCACAACGCGCCCCGCGCCGAAGGCGCACCGCACCACGACCCCCCGCCGGGAGGCGAAGGCGCACCGCACCACGACCCCGCCGGAAGGCGAACCGCGCCATACCCGAACCCCCGACGGACCGCGACGCGCGGTACCTTCGGGCCCGCACGTACGCGACAGCGAAAGAGCGGAGTCACAGCGTGAGCGTCAGGACCACCGAAGGGGCCGACCCGTTCGGGACGGCTCGGCTGCGGCGTGGAGTACTCGATGCCTGGGGCGCCAGCCCCGCGCGGTTCCGGGAGGACGCCAACGCCGAGGAGGACCTCGCGCTCGGCGGCTACCGCGACCGGCTCGTCATCGAGCTGGCCCAGAACGCCGCGGACGCCGCCGCCCGCGCCGGCGTGCCGGGCCGGCTCAGGCTGACCCTGCGCCCTGGCGGAGCCGATGGCCCCGCCGTACTCGTCGCCGCCAATACGGGCGCGCCGCTCGACGCGACCGGTGTCGAGTCGCTCAGTACGCTGCGCGCCTCGGCCAAGCGCGAGGGGCACGAGGGCGCTGTCGGCCGGTTCGGTGTCGGGTTCGCCGCCGTACTCGCCGTCAGTGACGAGCCCGCCGTCATCGGGCGGCACGGCGGGGTCCGTTGGTCCCTCGCGGAGGCCCGCGAGCTGGCCGGGCGGGCCGCGCAGGCCAGCCCCGGCCTCGGGGACGAGCTGCGGCGCCGCGACGGACACGTACCGCTGCTGCGGCTGCCGCTGCCGGCGGAGGGCACGGCACCCGAGGGGTACGACACGGTCGTGATCCTGCCGCTGCGGGACGGCACCGCCGCCGATCTGGTGGCGCGGCTCCTCGCCGAGGTCGATGACGCGCTGCTGCTGGCGCTCGCCGGACTCGCCGAGGTCGTGATCGAAACCCCCGACGGGGTACGGGTGTTGCGCCGGTCGCAGGACGGCCCGTACATCGACGTGGACGACAGCGCGGACGGCGCCACGCACCGCTGGCGGGTCGTCGGACAGCACGGTGCGACGCCGCCCGCGCTGCTCGAAGGGCGGCCCGTGGAAGAGCGGCTGCGGCCCCACTGGTCCGTCACCTGGGCGGTGCCCGTGGACGGCGAGGGCGCCCCGGCGCGGCCCCGTACCGCGCCCGTCGTGCACGCGCCGACGCCCACGGACGAGCCGCTCGGCGTGCCCGCGCTGCTGATCGCCTCGCTGCCGCTGGACACCACACGGCGCCATCCCGCGCCGGGACCGCTCACCGACTTCCTGGTCGGGAAGGCGGCCGACGCGTACGCGGAGCTGCTCGGCGGCTGGGAGCCGGTGTCGACCGGCACCATCGATCTGGTGCCCGGTCCGCTCGGCAAGGGCGAGCTGGACGGCCGGCTGCGGGCCGCGATCCTGGAGCGGCTGCCCCGGGTGGCCTTCCTCGCCCCGGCGGCTCCGAGCGAGGAGCTGACCGCGCTGCGCTCGTTCGAGGCGGAGGTCGTGGAGGGCGCGGGCGCCGACACCGTGAGTGTGCTGGCGGAGGTGCTGCCGACGCTGCTGCCCGCGGGGTTGGAACGGCGGGTGGAGCTGCGCACGCTGGGCGTCGGGCGGCTGCCGCTCGGGGAGGCCATCGAGCGGATCGCGGGCGCCGAGAGGCCGGCCGGCTGGTGGTGGCGGCTGTACGAGTCGCTCGCGGGTGTCGACCCCGAGCGGCTGTCCGGGCTGCCGGTGCCGCTGGCCAATGGGCGTACGACGATCGGGCCGCGGCAGATCCTGCTGCCGCTGCCGGACGCCGCGGGGTCGGCCGATCTGGCGCGGCTCGGACTGAAGGTGGCGCATCCCGAGGCCACGCATCCGCTGCTGGAGAAGCTGGGCGCGCTGCCCGCCACGCCTCGTGCCGTACTGACCACCCCGCAGGTACGCGCGGCGGTCGCCGCTTCGCTGGACGCGGGCGAGGTCTGGGACGAGGACGTCGACACGCCCGACGCGGAGGAGCTGGCCGAGATCGTGCTCGGTCTCGTACGCGACGCCGGTCTGGAGGTGGGGGACGAGCCGTGGCTCGGCGCGCTGGCGCTGACCGACGAGGACGGCGAGCTGGCGCCGGCCGGTGAACTGGTGCTGCCGGGAAGCTCGTTCGCGTCGGTGCTGCGTGAGGACGAACTCGCCTTCTGCGACGCGGAGCTGGCCGAGCGCTGGGGCGAGCAGCCGCTCGCCGCGTGCGGCGTCCTGGCGGACTTCGCGCTCGTACGGGCCACGGATGTGGTGCTGGACCCCGATGAACTGGAGCCCCGCGAGGGGGACTTCGCCGAGCCGGACGACGCCGGGCTGCTGGACGCGGTCGACGTGTGGTGCGAGGACGTACTGGACCGGCTGCCGGAGACGCCCGTACCGCCGGTCGCGACCGAGATCGTGGCCGTACGGGATCTGGATCTGGTCGATGACGACGCGTGGCCGCGCGCGCTGGCGCTGCTGGCACGGCCGCCGCTGCGGGACGCGCTGACGCAGTCCGTACGGGTGCTGCTGCCGGACGGTACGACGGAGACGGTGCGTTCGTACACCGCGTGGTGGCTGCGCGACCATCCCGTACTCGACGGGCGCCGCCCGGCCGGACTGCGGGCCGCGAGCGGTGACCCGCTGCTGGCGGGGCTGTACGACTCCGTGGACGCGACGGGCTTCGACGATGCCCAGGTGCTGCGGGCGCTGGGGGTGCGGACCTCGGTCGCCGCGCTGCTGGACGAGCCGGGCGGCGGGGCGGAGCTGCTGGGGAGGCTGGCCGACCCGGAGCGGGAGGTGAGCCCGGAGCAGCTGCACGGGCTCTACACGGCGCTCGCGGATCTCGATCCCGAGCAGGTGACGCTCCCGGACGAGCTGCGGGTGGTCGCCGACGGCGAGGTACGGGTGGCCGACGCGGCGGACGCGGTGATCGCGGACGCGCCCGATCTGCTGCCGCTGGCGGGCGGGCTGCCGCTGCTGCCGGTGTCACCGACCCGGGTGACCGAGCTGGCCGAGCTGCTTCAGGTACGGCGGCTGAGCGAGGTGGTGGCCGACGCGGCGGAGGTGACCACGGAGGGCGAGGAGCACACGGTCCCGGACTCGGTCCGCGTACTGCTCGGCGCGGGCACCCCCGGCACCTATGTGGAGCACGAGGAACTTCTCGCGGGCGGTGTCGAGCTGGACTGGCGCCGTACGCCGGACGGAGTGGTGCACGCGGCGACGCTGGAGGGTGTGGCGGCGGGGCTCGCCTGGGCGGCGGGCCAGTGGCCGCGGCGCTTCGAGGTGGCGGCGCTGCTGGAGGATCCGTCGCGGACGGCGGAGCTGGCCAGGGACCGCTGGTTCGACTGACAGCGCGCCCGGCGGGGCAGGGCGGGGCAGGCGGAGCAGGCGGGGCGGGGCGGGCGCGGCGGCGTTCGGTCCGGCGCGCCCGCCCGGAACTACGCCGGGAATCTGCGGCCCACCCACCGCCAGCACAACTCCAGCGCTGCCGACGCCACCACCGCGATGGCCACCGCCGTCCACGGCATCGTCGTGCCCACCAGCTTCAGCGCGAAGAAGTGCTGGAGCCACGGCACCGCCAGCACCAGCAGGAACCCGGCCCCCATCGCCACCACCAGGCCGATCCGCCACCAGGTGTAGGGGCGCGCGACGATCGCCAGCACCCACATGGAGACGAGGAACAGCGTGAGCGTGGCCGCGCTGGTCTCCGCGTTCAGCGCGTCGGGGCCGGAGTAGTAGTTCCGGGCCAGCAGATACGTGACGAAGGTCGCGATCGCCGCGATGACGCCCGAGGGGATCGCGTACCGCATCACCCTGCGCACGAAGTTCGGCCGCGCGCGCTCGGTGTTCGGGGCCAGCGCCAGGAAGAACGCCGGGATGCCGATCGTCAGCGTGGAGAGCAGCGTCAGATGGCGGGGCAGGAACGGGTACTCCACCTGGAAGCAGGCCACCAGGACCGCGAGCAGCACCGAGTAGACCGTCTTCGTCAGGAAGAGCGTCGCCACGCGCGTGATGTTGCCGATGACCCGGCGGCCCTCGGCGACCACCGAAGGCAGCGTCGAGAAGCTGTTGTTCAGCAGGACGATCTGGGCGACGGCGCGTGTCGCCTCCGAACCCGAGCCCATCGAGACGCCGATGTCCGCGTCCTTCAGCGCCAGGACGTCGTTGACGCCGTCCCCGGTCATCGCGACCGTGTGCCCGCGTGACTGGAGCGCGCCGACCATGTCGCGTTTCTGCTGGGGCGTGACCCGGCCGAAGACCGCGCCGGAGTCGAGCGCCTCCGCCATCGCCGTCCGCTCGGCGGGCAGCTGCCGGGCGTCGACCGTGTGCTCCGCGCCCGGCAGACCGAGCTTTCCGGCCACCGCGCCGACCGAGACCGCGTTGTCGCCGGAGATGACCTTGGCGGCGACGTCCTGTTCCGCGAAGTACGCGAGGGTGTCGGCGGCGTCGGGCCGCAGCCGCTGTTCCAGGACGACGAGCGCGGTCGCGCGGGCCCCGGACGCGGCGTCGGGCGCGTCGAGCTCGCTGTCGACGCGGGCGAGCAGCAGGACGCGCAGACCCTGCCGGTTGAGGTGGTCGATCTCGGCGAGCACGGGATCGTCGGAGGCCAGCAGCACATCGGGTGCGCCGAGCAGCCAGCGGGCGGCCTCCCCGTCGGCCTGCCCCTCGGCCTGCCCCTCGGACTCACCGAAGGCGGCGCCGCTGTACTTGCGCGCGGAGGAGAAGGGCAGCGCCTGCGTGACGGGCCACCGCCCGCTCTCGTCGCGGTACGCGTCGATGATCGCCTGGAGGCTGGCGTTGGGGCGCGGGTCGGACCGCCCGATCGCGCCGAGGACCCGCCGTACGTACGTCACGTCCGCGCCGTTCAGCGGTCGCAGCTCGCGGACGTCCATGCCGCCCTCGGTGAGCGTGCCCGTCTTGTCGAGACAGACGACATCGACACGGGCCAGCCCCTCGATCGCGGGCAGCTCCTGCACCAGGCACTGCTTGCGGCCGAGCCGGATGACCCCGATCGCGAAGGCGACGGAGGTCAGCAGGACGAGCCCCTCGGGGATCATCGGCACGATGCCGCCGACGGTCCTGGCGATGGAGTTCTTGAAGTCGTTCTGCTGGACGACGAGCTGGCTGATGATGAGTCCGAGGGCGGTCGGGATCATCATCCACGTGACGTACTTGAGGATCGTGCTGATGCCGTTGCGCAGCTCGGAGTCGACCAGCGTGAAGCGGGACGCCTCCTCCGCGAGCTGCGCGGCATAGGCGTCGCGCCCGACCTTGGTCGCCCGGAACGCGCCGCCGCCCACGACCACGAAGCTGCCGGACATCACCTGGTCGCCGGGGCGCTTCAGCACCGGATCGGCCTCGCCGGTCAGCAGCGACTCGTCGACCTCGATGCTGTCGGCCTCGACCATCTCGCCGTCGACCACGACCTTGTCACCCGGGCCCAGCTCGATGAGGTCCCCGAGGACGATCTCGCTGGTGGAGATCTCGGCGGCGACGCCGTCACGCCGTACGGTCGGTTTCGCCTCGCCGATGACCGCGAGCCCGTCGAGGGTCCGCTTGGCGCGCCACTCCTGGATGATGCCGATCCCGGTGTTGGCGATGATCACGAAGCCGAAGAGGGTGTCCTGGATCGGCGCGACGAAGAACATGATCACCCAGAGAACGCCGATGATCGCGTTGAAGCGGGTGAAGACGTTGGCGCGGATGATCTCGGAGAGGGAGCGGCTGCTGCGGACCGGAACGTCGTTGACCTCGCCGCGTGCGACATGCCGCGCCACCTCGGCGGCGGTCAGGCCGCGGTGGCGGTCGTCGGGCCGGGGCGGCCTCATGGGGTGTACGGGGTCGAGTTCGGCGCCCGCGTCGATGACCCGGCCGGTCGAGGGTGGCGAGCCGGTTGGGTCGATCGGGCCGTGAGATCCGCGGCCGTGCGGCTCGGGGCCATGGGGCTCGGGGCCGTCGGTGTCGATCTTCGCCCGCTGCGTCATGGTTCCGACGGTACGGCCGGTGGGGCGCGTTCACCCGCCGGCCGGGGGGAAGATCCGACCCGGGGACGAGGCGGATCGTCCCCTGGCAGTACGCCGAGGGCGGCTGGGATGCGACTTTGGCGGGGGTCGGAGCTCAGGGTGTGCCGGGGTCGGGCGGAGGCTGGGCCGGGGTCGGAGCTCAGGGTGTGCCGTCGGGGTGGCCGGAGCCGTCCGTCCCGTTCGGGTTGTTCGGGTCGTCCGACTTGTCCGCCGCCAGGGCCGCCGCGCGCTTGATCGCCGCGTCCCGTCCCCGTACGTACCAGATCCCGATGAGCCCGAGCCCGCCGCCGGCGAGACAGGTCCAGATCCACCAGGTGTGCCCGTGATCGCTGAACCAGCCGTAGAACGGAAGCTGCAGAAGGAAGAGGGCGAACCAGATGATCGTGCCGCCCGTGATGGTGCCGACGACCGGCCCCTCCAGAGGCTCGGGCGCCGCACGCCGGGGAGTTGCCGTCCAAGAACCGGTCATGCCCGTCAGTCTATGCGGGGCCTCGGGAAGGCAGGCGCCGCAGGGCTCTACGCGCGGAGATAGCGATCTTCGACTCATGTATTCATACTGAAACGGTTTCTGGCTGACTTGTTTTGTTCGTCTGAATGTCCAAGTCGAGCTGGATTTCGCTCGCTAGTCCGCTCTTCCCTGTCTGCTCCTGTCCTTTCCTGTCTCCTTCGTATGACGACTGAGGTTCCGCATGCCCCCCTCGGCCACCGCTCAGGTCGGTTCCGACGCCCAGCCGCCGACCCCCGGGCAGCCGTCCGGCGGGCTGGACCGGTTCTTCAAGATCTCGGAGCGCGGCTCCACGGTCGGCCGTGAGGTACGCGGCGGCTTCGCCACCTTCTTCGCGATGGCGTACATCATCGTGCTGAACCCGATCATTCTCGGAAGCGCGAAGGACATGTACGGGCATCAGCTCGACAACGGTCAGCTGGTCACCGCGACCGTGCTGACCGCGGCCTTCTCCACGCTGCTGATGGGGGTCATCGGCAATGTGCCGATCGCCCTGGCGGCCGGCCTCGGCGTCAATACCGTCGTCGCCCTCCAGCTCGCCCCCAGGATGAGCTGGCCCGACGCGATGGGCATGGTCGTACTCGCCGGTCTCGTGGTGATGCTGCTGGTCGCGACCGGGCTGCGGGAGCGCGTGATGGGCGCCGTGCCGCTCGGGCTGCGCAAGGGCATCGCGATCGGTATCGGCCTCTTCATCATGCTGATCGGGCTGGTCGACTCCGGCTTCGTCTCGCGTATCCCGGACATCGCCCAGACCACCGTGCCGCTCCAGCTCGGCTCCAACGGGCATCTGCACGGCTGGCCGGTGCTGGTCTTCGCCATCGGGGTGCTGCTCACGCTCGCGCTGATCATCCGTAAGGTGCCGGGCGCGATCCTGATCTCCATCGTGGCGATGACGGTCCTGGCGATGATCATCAACGCGGTCGTGAAGGTGCCCAGCTGGGGTCTGACGACCCCGAAGTGGCCGGGGAACCCGGTCTCCACCCCGGATTTCGGTCTGGTCGGGGACTTCAGCCTGTTCGGCGGCTTCGAGAAGGCAGGCGTCCTGACCGGCGTGCTGTTCGTCTTCACCGTGCTGCTGTCGTGCTTCTTCGACGCGATGGGCACGATCCTCGGCGTCGGCGACGAGGCCAAGCTGATGGACAAGCAGGGGAACCTGCCCGGTATCAACAAGGTCCTCTTCGTCGACGGCATCGCGGTCGCGGCCGGCGGCGCGTCCTCGGCCTCGGCGAACACCTGCTTCGTGGAGTCCACGGCCGGTGTCGGCGAGGGCGCGAGGACCGGGCTCGCGTCCATCGTCTCGGGTCTGCTCTTCACGGTGGCGCTGTTCCTCACGCCGCTGGCGACGATGGTCCCGTCCCAGGCCGCGACGCCCGCTCTGGTGGCGGTCGGCTTCCTGATCCTGGCCGGTTCCGTACGGGACATCGACTGGAGCGACTACACCATCGCCGTTCCGGCCTTCCTGGCGATGGTGATGATGCCGTTCACGTACTCGATCACCAACGGCATCGGTATCGGCTTCATCAGCTTCAGCGTGCTGCGGCTGGTGGCCGGTCGGGGCCGTGAGGTGCCGGTGGCGATGTATGTCGTGTCGGCGGTCTTCGTCTTCTACTACGCGATGCCGGCGCTGGGCCTGACGTAGCGCCGGGGCCTGACGCGGCACCCCGGCCCGGTCCCGGGCCCGAGCCCGGGCCTGGGGGCGGGCTCACCGCGAGCGGGGGCGGGGGCCGCCTCATTTCACCCCGTACTCGTTCACCCCGTAGAACTTCTCCGTCTCCTCGACGGCCGACTTGAAGCGTTCGTCGAAGTCATCGCGAATGAGCGTCCCGACCACATAGTCCTGGACGCTCATTCCGCGTTTGGCGGCATGCCGCCTGAGCCGGTCGAGCAGCTCACCGTCGATCCGCAGGCTGAGCACTGTCGATCCCATACGCACCAGGGTCGGGCCCATACGCGCCCCCGTGCGTCACTTTCCGCAGCGCTCTCACTCGTTTGGGTGATCGGCGGCATGATTTTCGCGGCGGCGTGTGCTGCCGGGAGCTCGCGTACAGGTGCGTGCATCCCGGTGGTATTTAGATTGGGTAATGAGTTACGCTAACAAACATGCCTGACCTATCCCACGGCGACGAGAACGAAGCCGCCGTGAACTCTCTTCGCTCCGCCGTCATGCGGCTGGGCCGGCGCCTGAAGCACCAACGTGTCGACGAGTCGCTGAGCCCCACCGAGATGTCGGTGCTTGGCACCCTCGCGCGCTGCGGTTCCGCCACCCCCGGCGAGTTGGCGCGCAAGGAGCATGTCCAGCCGCCGTCGATGACCCGCATCGTGGCGCTGCTCGAAGCGAAGGGTCTCGTCAGGCTGGAGCCGCACCCCGACGACCGTCGGCAGAAGGTGGTCAGCCAGACAGAGCGGGCCGAGGCGATGCTCGAAGAGAGCCGTCGCAAGCGCAATGTCTGGCTGGCGTCCCTCGCCGAGGGACTGGACGATGACGAGTGGGCGAAGCTGCGCGCTGCCGCCCCCGTACTGGAGAAGCTCGCCCACTTGTAATTCGCGCGCCGTAAGGAGGCGAACCCACTTTGAGTACGGGATCCGGAGCAGACTCCGCCCCCGCACCGAAATCCACCCACGACCTCACCACCTCGGACAGCTCGGACCGGGCCACCTCGGAGAACACGACTTCGAAGAGCTGGGCTCCGGAGAGCAAGGCTCAGAACAGCGGTACATCCGACAGCGATGTACGCCACAGCGATGTACGCCACAGCGGTGTACGCCACAGCGGTGTACGCGACAGCGGTATACCCGAGAGCGGTATACGCGACGACGAAATATCCGAGAGTGAGATACCCGACGGCACGGCCGTCAAGCGCACGACCGACGGCGGGATGTTCTCGTCGCTGAAGATCCGCAACTACCGTTTGTTCGCGACGGGCGCCGTCGTCTCCAACATCGGTACGTGGATGTCCCGGATCACCCAGGACTGGCTGGTCCTCAGCCTCACCGGCTCGTCGGCCGCCGTCGGCATCACGACGGCTCTCCAGTTTCTGCCGATGCTGCTCTTCGGCCTCTACGGCGGCGTGATCGCCGACCGCTACCCGAAGCGTCTGCTGCTGCTCTTCACCCAGGCCGCGATGGGCCTGTGCGGCCTCTCGCTCGCCGTTCTGACGCTCTCCGGACATGTCCAGGTCTGGCACGTCTATCTGATCGCCTTCCTGCTCGGCATGGTGACGGTCGTCGACAACCCGAGCCGCCAGTCGTTCGTC
Organism: Streptomyces sp. NPDC051662; assembly: GCF_040681655.1. Taxonomy (NCBI): domain Bacteria; kingdom Bacillati; phylum Actinomycetota; class Actinomycetes; order Kitasatosporales; family Streptomycetaceae; genus Streptomyces; species Streptomyces sp. NPDC051662. The sequence goes on along the minus strand of NZ_JBFAZD010000012.1, from coordinate 69,758 downwards.
TCCGAGATGGTCGGCCCCGACCGGCTGCGTAACGCGGTCAGCCTCAACTCGGCCAACTTCCAGTCCGCCAGGCTCATCGGCCCCGCCGTCGCCGGTGTCCTGATCACCACGGTCGGCAGCGGATGGGCCTTCATGCTCAACGGCCTCTCCTTTATCGCCCCGCTCGTCGGGCTGCTGCTGATGCGCCAGCACGAGCTGCACAAGTCCGTCCGCGTACCGCGCGGAAAGGGCCAGCTCAGGGAGGGACTGCGCTATGTGCGTGGCCGTCCGGAGCTGATCTGGCCGATCGTCCTGATCGGCTTCATCGGCACCTTCGGCTTCAACTTCCCGATCTGGCTGACGGCGTTCGCGCATGGGGTCTACGACGGCGGCGCCGGGCTGTACGCCTTCTTCAACATCCTGATGGCGGCCGGCTCCCTGGCGGGCGCCCTGCTCGCCGCCCGCCGAGGATCCAGCCGGCTACGGGTGCTCCTTCTCGCGGCGATGGCCTTCGGCGTGCTGGAGATCGCGGTGTCCTTCTCGCCGTGGGTCTGGCTGTTCTCACTGGTGCTCGTGCCCATCGGCATGCTCGGCATGACGACCAACATCAGCGCCAATACGAGCGTCCAGATGGCGTCGGACCCGGAGATGAGGGGCCGGGTGATGAGCCTCTACATGATGGTCTTCGTCGGCGGCACCCCCATCGGCGGCCCGCTTCTCGGCTGGGTCACCGATACGTACGGCGCCCGCGTCGGCTTCGCCACGGGCGGCCTGGTCTCGCTGCTCGCGGCGGCGACGATCGGCCTGATCCTGACCCGGGTGGCGGGGGTACGGCTGAAGGTCGGCCTGCGCGGCGGACGCCCGCACCTGGCGTTCGTACCGAAGAAGGAGCAGCTGGCGACGGCCGCGTGAGGCGACGGGAGGTGGCCCCGACCGGGTGAGCTTGGTCGGGGCCACTACTGCGCAGAGGCGAGGGGGTCAGCTGCGAGGGGGTCAGCTGCGAGGGAACTTGTCGGTCTTCAGGGTCAGGATCTTCTCTTCCACGCCGGTGAGCGTGAGGTCGATCTCCTTGCCGAATGCGATGGTCCGTTCCTCCGTGTACTCGCCCTCCTTCGGCTCCGTGTAGATGTGGCACCTGCCGGTGTACGGATCCGCGATGACAGTCCCATCGGGGAGACGGCTGGGAAACTCGGCCTCATGAGCAGGGGAGGTTCATGACCATGAGACTGTTCGCCGCCGTACTGCCGCCCGCCGAAGCCGTCGAGGAACTGGCCCGTGCCGTGGACCGGCTGCGGGGGCTGCCCGGCGCCGACGGGCTGCGGTGGACCGGTCATGACGGCTGGCACTTCACGCTGGCCTTCATGGGGGAGGTCGAGGACGGGCTCCTGCCCGAACTGACCGAGCGGCTGGAGCGGGCCGCGCGGCGTACGGAGCCGTTCGCGCTCCGTATCCACGGAGGCGGACACTTCGGCGGGCGGGCCCTGTGGGCCGGGGCCGCCGGGGAGATCGGCGAGTTGCGCCTGCTCGCGGAGCGCTCCGGCGCGGCGGCGCGGCGGGCCGGGGTGCCGATGGAGGAGCACCGCCGCTACCAGGCGCATCTGACGCTCGCGCGCAGCCGTGGCGGGCGTAGGGATGGGCCTGGTGGTCGTACGGATGTGTCTGGCCGTACGGATGTGTCCGGTCGTACGGATGTGGATCTGGCGTTGTACGCGGAGGCCCTCGACAGCTTCGAGGGCACGCCGTGGGAGGTGGCCGAGCTGGTGCTCGTACGCAGCCGGCTGCCGGTGAACGGGGTGCCGGGGGAGCAGCCGCGGTACGAGGCGGTCGCGCGCTGTCCCCTCGGCCGGGCCCGGCCGAGGGCGTCCGGGTAACCCGGACGTCGGTGTTGTCACCCCCGGCCGTTAACCTCGACCCGTGGACCCCAAAACCCGTAACCGCATCATGGCGGGCGTGCTTGTGCTGATGTTCGTGATCATCGCTGTGGCGGCCGCGGTCGGTTAGTCACCGTCACCGACCCCGGGCCGCCGTCAGCTACGCTCCGTCGTCGTCCGACGTCATCCGTCGCTGGTACGGACCGATCGCCCGCGTACTACCAGGCGAAGGCCTCCGGCGACGGGCCCGTACCCGGGAAGATCTCGTCCAGCGAGGACAGGACCTCCTCCGACAGTTCGAGCTCGACCGCCCGCAGGGCGGACTCCAGCTGCTCCAGCGTCCGCGGGCCGACGATCGGGCCCGTCACCCCGGGCCGGGTCAGCAGCCAGGCCAGCGCCGCCTCGCCCGGGTCGATGCCGTGCTTGTCGAGCAGATCCTCGTACGACTGGACCTGCGCCCGGATCGCCGTATTGGCGAGCCCGCTGCCCGAGCGGCCCTGGGCCGTACGGGACCCGCCGCCCTCGCGCTCCTTGCGGATCGCGCCGCCCAGCAGACCGCCGCTCAGCGGCGACCAGGGGATGACCCCGAGGCCGTACTCCTGCGCGGCCGGGATGACCTCCATCTCGGCGCGGCGCTCGGCCAGGTTGTACAGGCACTGCTCACTGACCAGACCGTACGAACCGAGCCTGCGGGCGGTCTCGTTGGTCTGGGCGATCTTCCAGCCGGGGAAGTTGGACGACCCCGCGTAAAGGATCTTGCCCTGCTGGATCAGGGTGTCGATGGCCTGCCAGATCTCCTCGACCGGGGTGTCGCGGTCGATGTGGTGGAACTGGTAGAGGTCGATGTGGTCGGTCTGGAGCCGCTTGAGGCTGGCGTCCACCGCCCGGCGGATATTGAGGGCGGAGAGCTTGTCGTGGTTGGGCCACGCGGGGTCGGTGGCGGCCATGTTCCCGTAGACCTTGGTGGCGAGGACGACCTTGTCGCGGCGGTCGCCGCCCTTGGCGAACCAGGTGCCGAGGATCTCCTCGGTACGGCCCTTGTTCTCACCCCAGCCGTAGACATTGGCGGTATCGAAGAAATTGATGCCCGCGTCGAGCGCGGCGTCCATGATCGTGTGGCCGTCGGCCTCATTGGTGAGCGGGCCGAAGTTCATCGTCCCGAGGACGAGTCGGCTTACCTTGAGTCCGGTGCGTCCGAGCTGCGTGTACTTCATGACTCCACAGCCAACGCGTTCGAGCGCGCTCGAAGCAACCCCTGCTGGGCCTTGTGGTCGTCTCCGTGCCGGCGGAGGGAGTGGGCTCGGGGCGTGGGGCTCGCGTTCGCGAAACGTGAGCCCCTGGCCACTCCAGCCCGTCTCAGCGTCTCAGTTCGCGAACGCGTCGATCGCCGCCCGTACCTCGCGGCGCTCCTCCGTGCTGCCCTTGTGCCCCGCGTCCTCGATGACGATCAGCCGCGCGTCCGGCCAGGCGCGGGCCAGCTCCCAAGCCGTGCCGAGGGGCGCGCTCAAATCGAAGCGGCCGTGCACCAGGACGCCCGGGATCCCCGCCAGCCGCCCCGCGTCGCGCAGCAGCGCGCCCTCGTCGAGCCAGGCGCCGTGCGAGAAGTAGTGCGCGCAGATCCGGACGACCGCGCGTCGGGCGGCGGCCTCCCGCTCGCCGAACGGGTGGGCCGAGCCGTGCGGCTCCATGGAGAGTACGGCGTCCTCCCAGGCGCACCAGTCGGCCGTGGCCCGCTCCCGTACCGCGGGGTCGGGGTGCTCCGTCAGGCGGGCGTAGGCGGCGACGAGATCGGCGGCGCGCCCGCCGCGCTCGGCCTCGGGGACGCCCGCGCGGAAGCGCTCGTGCTCCTCGGGGAAGATCTGTCCGACGCCCCCGTACAGCCAGTCGATCTCCGACCGCCGGGTCGTGGTGACGCCGGCGATGACGATCTCGGAGACGCGTTCGGGGTGCCTCTCGGCGTACGCCAGGATCAGCGTCGAGCCCCAGGAGCCGCCGAACAGCAGCCAGCGGTCGATCCCCAGATGGACCCGCAGCCGTTCCATGTCGGCGATGAGATGGTCGGTCGTGTTGTGGCGCATGTCGGCGGCGGGGTCGCTCGCGTGCGGGGTGCTGCGCCCGCAGTTGCGCTGGTCGAAGAGGACGGTGCGGTAGCGCTCGGGATCGAAGAACCGCCGGGAGCGCGGGCCGGCTCCTGATCCGGGGCCGCCGTGGACGACGAGCGCGGGCTTGCCTTGGGGATTGCCGCAGACCTCCCAGTGGACGAGGTTGCCGTTGTCGACGTCGAGCATGCCTTGGTCGTAGGGCTCGATGGGCGGGTAGAGCGGGTCGGGTGACGGGGGCTGGGTCGGGGTCTGGGGCGAGGTCTGGGTCGGGGTCTGGGTCGGGTTCTCGGCTCGGGGCATGGGCGGGCTCCCTCGGTGCGGTGTGCGGGTTGTTTCTTGGTTTCGGCGCCGACCCTACAGATGCAACAGCCCTGTTACATTTTCTTTTATGACTTCAGACAGCCCTGGTCCGTATGGCGCGCGGGATTCGCGCGTCCCACTCGGCTCACCGGGTCCCGAACTGCTCGGGACCCGGCTGCGGCATCTCCTCGACCGTCTCGACTCCGGGGTCGAGGCCGTTTATACGGATCTCGGCATGGACGGCTTCCGCCCCCGCTACACCCCCGTCGCCCGCGTCCTGGCCGCCGCTCCGGGGCCGTGCTCCATCCGTGAACTGGCGCAGGCGACCGGGGTGACACACTCCGCGGCGAGTCAGACCGTCGCGCAGATGGCCAAGGACGGCCTGGTCGTCCTGGCTCCGGGCGACGACGCCCGGCGGCGCATGGTGCGGCTGACACCCCGGGCGGAGGAGCTGCTTCCGGCGCTGAACGCCGAGTGGGAGGCGACCTCGGCCGCGGCGGCGGAGTTCGAGGCGGAGCTGCCGTACTCACTGAGCCGGCTGATCGGCGAGGCACTGGAGGCGCTGGACCGCCGCCCCATGAGGCAACGGATCGCGGACCGGGCGGCTTTGGGCCAGGGCGCGGATCCGGGCGCGGACTCGGGTACGGACTCAGGCCCGGACTCGGGTACGGGGGGTTGATCGGTCCGGGGGTATGGGGGGAGGAGGAGGGGATTGCGTGGTTACGCGGTGACGCGGTTACGCGTCGGGGACCCAACTGCCGTGGAATCCGAGGGGTACCCGCCCCGGCAGATGGATACGGGCGACCGGCTCGCCGGTGAAGTCCTGGGCGGCGAGGATGACCAGGTCGGCCGCGCCGCGCTCGGGGTTGTGCACGTAGGCGAGCGTGTAGCCGTCGTCCTCGGCACGGGTGTCCTCGGCACGGGTGTTCTTGGCGCGGGGGTCCTTGGCGGCGCCCGCCTCCGCCCGCGACGGTACGAACACGGCCTCGCCCGCAGCCGCGCCCCGGGGGAAGCGGTGCACCTCGGTGGTGCCACGGAACAGATCGTGCTTGATCAGGGCGTTGCTGAAGGCGCGGTCCGGCGGGACGCCGTCGACCGTCAGATACGCCTGCCACATCGCTTCGGCCGTGGCGGAGTACGCGTAGCGATGCCGCCGGGACACCAACCCCTCGTTGACCCGGGGGAATTCCTGCGGACGGTCGTCGAGACGTCGCGTACGCACGCGGCCGTGCGCCAGGTCGATGGTCCAGCGGTCGAGGGACGGGGCCCCGAGCGCGGTGGGGCCGCCGGAGCCCCGGCCGGCTGCGAAGAAGGGCGCCGGCATGGTGGTGAGATCCACGACCACGGACGAGCCCTCGTCATACGCGTTCAGGGTGTGTGAGTAGTAGGCGGGCGGCACCTCGAACCAGCGGACCCGGCCACCGGCCCGAGGCATCACCCCGACGCGTGCCGGGTGCCGGTCGTTCCAGATGTACGGGACGAGGGCGCCCGCCTCGGCCGCCACCGGGTCGAAGGTCACGGGCATGTCGAAGACGACCACGTACTTCTCGGTCAGGGCGAAGTCGTGCATCATCGGGCTGTCGGCCACCGGGATCCTCGTGATCCGTACGACCCGTCCGGTGCGGTCCACGACGAGATGCCGCACGTGGTCCCACGTCGGGTAGTACGTGATCGCGTGCAGCTCGTCAGCTCGCGCGTCGAACTTGGTGTGCGCGGTGAACGCGCCGCTCAGCGTTCCGTCGAAGTCATGCGTGCCGACGGTGTTCAGCTCGTCGTCGAGCTCGTACGGCAGTGGCCCGCTCTCCTGCACAGCCAGAACGCGCCCCTTGTACGGGATCACGTGGGTGTTGGCCGCGAAGTCGTCCTCCGGAACCGGACCGTCGTACGGCTCGCCCAGCTTGCGGGCCACGGCGGCCGACCGGATCCAGCGGTTGCGGTACCACTCGGCGCGGCCGTTCCTGAGACGTACGCCGTGGACCATCCCGTCGCCGAGCATCCAGTGGTGCGCCATGGGGTCCTCAAGGCCGAGGACGTTGGGACCGTTGCGCAGGTAGCGGCCGTTGAGCTCGCGGGGTATGCGGCCGGTGACGGGGAGATCGAAGGCGGTGAGCTCGTCCGTCACCGGCGCGAAGGGGCCTTCGAGGAAGGGGCGGGTGGGGGTGCGGGTGGGTGCGGGTGTGGGAGTGGGTGTGGAGGTGGGTGTGGGTGTGGGAGTCGTTCTGGCGGTTGCGGCGGTGGCCCGTGCGCCGAGGGGAGCCCCGCTGTGGAGGCCGAAGAACCCTCCGGCGGCTGCTACTGCCGCGCCGCGCATGATGTTCCGCCGAGTCCGGTCGGTCATGGTCGATCCCCCGTCGTGTGGTTGTGGCCGCTGGTCAGCGGCGTGACAACCAGAAGTCTCCGACGGAACGCCCCGCACGTCAGGAGGGCTGGGCCCCGGAGGGTGGGTGTTGCTGGGCCCCGGAACAAGCGAGCTTCCCCGGGGACCCCTCCCCCCGGGCCGCCCCCCCTCAAAGCTGCACTTGCGGTGGAGGGTTGGGTGTCAGGGGTGGAGCGAAGCGGAATCGGCGTAGCCGACGCGACGAAGGAGCGCCCTTGACGCCCAACCCGCAACCGCGAAACTGAAACCTAGGGGCGGCCCCCACCCGAGACCACACGTCCCGGCCCACCCCGACTACCCCTCGGCACGAACCCGCACCCGAAGTCGAACCACCATCCCCCCTACCCCCCCAACCACCCCGCCGCGTCCAAGCGGAATGCCTGGGGTGGCGTCACCGCGCGGAGGTCCGACTCCATGGCTCGGACGCGGTCCCGGCCCAGCGTTTCGGCCCACTCGTCGCGTAGGCGGTCGAAGATCGCGGCCGAGCGGGCGAGGGCGTCGAAGCCGTGTGGGGTGAGACGGACCAGTTTGCGGCGGGCGTCCGCCGGGTCGTCGGTACGTACCGCGTAGCCCAAGGACTCCAGACGGTCGACCGTCTTGCCCGCAGCTTGTTTGGAGACGCCGAGACGGCGGCCGATGGTGACCGCCGTGGCGCCGTCGCGGCCGATGGCCTGCATGGCGAAGCCATGGACCGGCCGTACGTCCGGGTGGCCCTGGCGGGCCAGTTCGGCATGCAACTGGTCGATCAGGGACCGGAATCCCGCGAAGAGCAGCAGGGGCAGCTCGAAGCCGGGCGTGTCCCGGGCATCGTCCCGGCCTCCGTCGTCCACGCGCTCAGCCATTGCGAAGCTCGACAACCTGGTTTACCTTTTTATCGTCAACCATGTTGTCCATCCTATCGAGGAGCGCCCTTCCCATGTCCTCCCGCTTCATTGACCACACCCTCGAATCCGCGCCCGCCGCCTCCCGTCGCGCCATTGAGGCCACCACCCACCACCTGGGCTTTCTGCCGTCCGCCGTCGCTCGTCTCGCTACCTCACCGCAGTTGCTCGACGGCTTCCAGAAGCTCACTGGTCTCTTCGATTCCACGACGCTCGATCCACTCGCGCGCGAGGTGATCGTCATGACCGTCGCCGTACGCAACGCATGCCATCTCTGTGCCGTCATCCACACCGGGAAGCTCAGGGCGCTCGGCGCCCGTGACGAGCTGATCGACGCGCTGCGGGAGCAGCGTCCGGAGCAGCCGCTGCCGGACGAACGCCTCGAAGCCGTAAGGCGGTTCACTCTCGCCGTCCTCGCGACCGCCGGGGGCGTCGACGACGAGACGCTCGACACCTTTCTCGCGCATGGATACACGGAGCGCAACGCCCTGGAAGTCGTTCTTGGCATCGGTGCGTACACGCTGTCGACCCTGGCCAATCGGCTCACCCGGGCGCGGATCGACCCTCAGTTCGGGGCGGAGCCCGCGCTCGCCTGAGTCCGGACCGGTCTTCCGGAGCGGCGACCCGGAGCAGCGACCCGGACCGGCGACCCGGACCGGCCATACCGGCAGGCCGGCGCGGGCGGGGATGGCAGTCTTGGTGCATGCGTTCGCTTCCGCGCCACCCCGGCCCGCGTGTTTCCGGTGCCATCGCCGCCGTACTGCTGATGACGGCCTCGGCGGTGGTGTCCGCCCCCGCCGTCACCCCCGCCGTAGCGGCCGACGAGGGGGCGCCCGACCGGAGCTTCACGATCAAGGACCCGAGGATCACGGAGTCCAGCGGTCTGGCCGCCAGCGGAGCCCATCCCGGTGTCTACTGGACACATAACGACAGCGGTTATGGGCCCCAGATCTATGCCGTGGACTCCAGGACCGGCGAGACGGTCGCGACGCTCACCCTCGAAGGCATTGGCAAGCCCCGGGATGTAGAAGCCATCTCTATGGGTCCCGATGGGAATGTGTATGTCGGCGATATTGGCGACAACCTGAAGGGCGCCTGGGATCACGTGTGGATCTACCGTTTCCCCGAGCCCAAGCAGCTCAAGGACGCGACGGTACGTGCCACACAGTTCACCGTGAAGTACGCCGACGGGCCGCGCGACGCCGAGTCGATGATGGTGGACCCCAAGACCGGGCGGGTCTATATCGCCTCGAAGAACGAGGACGGCGGCGGGCTGTACGAGGGCCCGGCGGAGCTGACCTCGTCCGGGACCAATACCTTCCGGCGGGTCGATGACGTGCCCTGGGTGACGGACGGGGCGTTCTCGCCGGACGGCAAGGAGCTGGTGCTGCGCTCGTACTTCAGCGCGCGTGCCTACGCGTGGCAGAACGGCCGGCTGGGTACGGAGCGCCGGATCAGCGCACCGATTCAGTGGCAGTCCGAGTCGGTGACCTACACGGCGGACGGCAAGGCGCTGATGTTCGGCACCGAGGGCAAGGAGAGCGGGGTCGTGCGGGTGGACCTGGACAAGGGCACCGACGGCGACTCGTCCTCCGGAGGCAACTCGTCCTCCGGAAGCGGGAATTCCTCGTCAGGCGGGGCTGGGAACGGAGGTACGGCCGACGGCACGGGCGGCGGCGAGAACCAAGGGAACGCCACCCTCGGCGCGGTCATCGTCATCGGTGGGGCCGCGCTGGTCCTCGCCTTCAAGCGGCTGCGCCGGAAGGGCTGAGGCGGAGCACCGGCCGTGTCACGTCGCCCCGCGTCACGTCGCCTTCTGCTCCGCCGTCTCGCGCTCCCGCTCCGCCTCCGCCGCACGCCGTTCGACCAGCACCTCCAAGCCGTCGAGGATTCGCTGGAGCCCGAATTCGAAATGGTCGAATTCGGGGCCGAACGCTTCCACGGACAGCGAGGCCATGACCGGATACACCCCACTGTTCATGGCGTTCGACAGAACGGGCTCCTGGGCCTGCCAGAACTCCTCGTCGGTGATGCCCGACTTCTTCTCCGCCTCGATGGCGTGGACATGCGTACGGGCGATCCCGGTCACATAGCCCTCGATCATGATGATCACCGAGATCAGCTCCGGGTCGCTCAGTCCCATTCCCTTGATGCCGGCGAGCGTCTTCTCCAGTCCGCTGACCGAGTTCGGGCCGAGGACCGGTCTGGCCTGGTTCACGGAGAGCAGCCAGGGATGGCGCTGGTGGAGCGCGAGCGCGGCGCGCGCCATCGCCTCCGCGGCGGACCGCCAGCCTGATCCGGAGCCGGGGCTCTCGGCCGGCGCGGCCGTCTCGCCCTGTACCTGATTCAGCATCAGATCGATCAGCTCGCCCTTGCCGGGCACGTAGCGGTAGAGCGACATGGTGCCCGTACCCAGCTCGGTGGAGAGCCGGCGCATCGAGACGGCGTCCAGGCCCTCGGCGTCCGCGAGCGCGACGGCGGTCGTGACTATCCGGTCGAGCGTGAGGCCGGGTTTGGGGCCGCGGCTGGGGCGTTCGCCCGATCCCCAGAGGAGTTCGAGACTGCGCGCGACGTTGCCGCTGCCGGTCGATTCCGTCGATGTCATGAGCTCAGCGTAATCCCCTTGAAAGAAAATGGGTACGGTGTACTCTCATGTGGGTACGCTGTACTCAGTTGATCGATGGCTTGCCTGGGAGGGGCTGTGACCGAACACGCCGTGCTGGCGGAGGCGATCCAGAAGAGGTACGGGGAGAAGAAGGCGAAGGGGAAGAGGGAGAAGGGAGAGAGGGGAGGGAAGAAGGGGGAGCGGCGGGGGACGTACGCGCTCGACGGCTTCGACCTAGCCGTCCGCAGAGGCACCGTGCATGGGCTGCTCGGGCCGAATGGCGCGGGCAAGACCACCGCGGTCCGGGTGCTGGCGACCCTGCTGCGGTTCGACGGCGGGCGGGCGGAGGTGGCGGGCGTCGATGTGGCGCGCGATCCCTGGGGGGTACGGAGCCGGATCGGCCTCGCGGGGCAGTACGCGGCGGTCGATGAGGTCCTCACCGGCAGGCAGAACCTGGAGATGTTCGGCCGCCTCTTCCATCTCGGCTCGCGGCGGGCCGCGTTGCGCGCCGGTGAGCTGCTGGAGCAGTTCGATCTGGTGGAGGCGGGCGGCAAGGGCGTCGGTGAGTACAGCGGGGGGATGAGGCGGCGCCTGGACCTGGCCGCGTCGATGATCCTCGCCCCGCAGGTCCTCTTCCTCGACGAGCCGACGACCGGTCTCGATCCGCGTGGGCGCGGTGAGGTCTGGGACGCGGTCCGGGCCTTGGTGGCGGGGGGTACGACCGTACTGCTCACCACGCAGTATCTGGACGAGGCGGACAAGCTCGCCTCGCGTATCACCGTCATCGACCACGGGCGGGCCATCGCGGACGACAGCCCCGCGGAGCTGAAGAACACCGTGGGCGGCGACCGGATCGAGGTCGTGGTGGCGGAGCGCGCGGACATACCGGTGGCGGTCGAGGCGGTGGCGCGGGTGGCCGACGCGGCGGTGGAGACGGACGACGCGGCCCGCCGGGTGCACGCGGCGGTGAGCGACCGGGTGGCCGCGCTGACGGAGGTGGCGCGCACGCTCCAGGACCGGGGGACGGCGGTGGAGGACATCGGGCTGCGCAGGCCGAGCCTCGACGACGTGTTCCTCCGGCTGACCGGGCGCCGTACGGGCGTCGACGCCGACACCGCCGCCGGCCCGGACGGGGGCTCGGACGGGGGCTCGGGCGGGGACCTGTCCGCAGATGTGAAGGAGGGGGTGGCGGCATGAGTGTCGCGCTGGATCTGGAGACCGGGAGCGACTACGGCGGCGGCCATGGCCGGGCGTACTGGGCGGTGGCCGACTGCTGGAATGTCGTACGGCGAGGGCTTACCCACTACCAGCGCCAACCGGTCTATATCGTCTGGCAGTTGGGCTTCCCGATCGTCTCCGTGCTGCTGTACGGGTACGTCTTCGGCAGCGCCATGAAGGTGCCGGGAGGTGGCGACTACCGGGAGTTCCTGATGCCCGGGATGTTCGCGATGACGATGGCCTTCGGCTTTATCAACACGGCGGTGGCGGTGGTCACCGACCGCTCCAAGGGGGTCGTCGACCGGTTCCGGTCGATGCCGATGGCCCCGTCCGCGGTGGTCACGGGCCGGGGGGTCGGCGATCTGCTCACGGCTGCCGCGGAGCTGCTGATCCTGGCCGTGACGGCGTTCGTCATCGGCTGGCGATGGGACAGCGGGTTCCCGGGCGCGCTCGGGGCCTTCGGACTGCTGCTGCTTCTGCGCTTCTCGCTGATATGGGTGGGGGTATGGCTGGGGCTGCTGGTCCCCGGTCCGGAAGCGGCCGGGAACCTCTACGTGGTCGCCTTTCCGTTCACGATGATCTCCAGCGTCTTCGTGGCGCCCTCGCTGATGCCTGACTGGCTGGGCACCGTGGCCGCGTGGAATCCGGTGTCCGCGACGGTGACGGCGACGCGGGAGCTGTTCGGCAATCCGGTGGCGAGCGGCGGCACCTGGCCGGAGGAGCACGCCCTGTTGTTGTCGGTGGCCTGGCCGGTGGCGCTGACAGCGGTGTTCGCACCACTGGCGGTACGGAAGTTTCAGCGGCTGAGCAGATGAGTGAGTAGCGGAGACGAGCCGCGGGGGCGCATGCGACGGGCCCCGGCGCGGTGTGAGTGCGCCGGGGCCCGGGAAGCAGCGAGCCGAACCGCCGAAATCCGTGGGATCGCGTGGGATCCGGACGGTCAGAGGCGTTCGATCACATAGTCGATGCACTCCGTCAGCGCCGTGATGTCCGCCGGGTCGATCGCGGGGAACATCGCCACGCGCAGCTGGTTGCGGCCCAGCTTGCGGTAGGGCTCGGTGTCGACGATGCCGTTGGCGCGCAGCGTCTTGGCGACGGCCGCCGCGTCGATCTCGTCCGCGAAGTCGATCGTGCCGATGACCTGCGAGCGCTTCGCCGGATCGACCACGAACGGGGTGGCGTACTTGGACGCGTCGGCCCATCCGTAGAGCGTGCGGGAGGAGGTGGCCGTACGGCGGACCGACCAGTCCAGGCCGCCCTGGGAGTTGAGCCAGGTGAGCTGCTCGTTGAGGAGGAAGAGTGTGGCCAGCGCCGGGGTGTTGTACGTCTGGTTCTTCAGCGAGTTGTCGATCGCCGTCGGCAGCGAGAAGAACTCCGGGACATGGCGTCCCGAGGCGTGGACGCGTGCGGCGCGCTCCAGCGCGGCCGGCGAGAAGACGCCGATCCACAGGCCGCCGTCGGAGGCGAAGGACTTCTGCGGGGCGAAGTAGTAGACGTCCGTCTCGGTGATGTCGACCGGCAGGCCGCCCGCGCCGGAGGTCGCGTCGACCAGGACGAGCGAACCCTCGTCGGCGCCCGCGACGCGCTTGATCGGGGCCGCGACACCCGTGGAGGTCTCGTTGTGGGTGAACGCGTAGACGTCGACGCCCGTCTCGGCCTTCGGGTCCGGGTGCGAGCCGGGATCGGCGGAGATGACGGTCGGGTCGGCCAGCCACGGCGCGAGCTTCGCCGCCTTGGCGAACTTGGAGGAGAACTCACCGAAGGAGAGGTGCTGTGATTTGTTCTCGATCAGACCGTGTGTCGCGATGTCCCAGAAGGCGGTGGAGCCGCCGTTGCCCAGGATCACCTCGTAGCCCTCGGGGAGCTCGAAGAGGCTCCGTACGCCCTCGCGCACCGCGCCGACCAGGTTCTTGACTGGGGCCTGGCGATGGGATGTACCGAGGAGCGACGTACCGGTGGCGGCCAGCGCGTCCACCGCCTCCGTCCGCACCTTGGAGGGGCCTGCGCCGAAACGGCCGTCGGCGGGCTTGATGTCAACGGGAATCTCGATATCGGCCACGGGCCGGAGCGTAGTCGCTCGCGTAGCACGCCCGATAACCGTGTCCGTCGGGTGAGACACGGTGAGACACCCGCCAGGGCGGTGGGAAGGGGGACGCGGAGGCTGCGCTCGGGTCCCGCCGCCCCCTGGCTCCGCAGCCAGAGCTTCACCCGTACGGAGGACTATGGAGGACCACGAGGACTACGGAGGACCAGGGCCGTCAGGGAGTCGCCGCCGTGGCCGCCGCTCTCTTCTCGGCCAGGGCGTGGAGGTACTCGACGAGCGTGATCAGTACGTACTTGCTGGACGAGCGGTCCCGCGCGTCGCACTCCACCAGCGGCACATCCGGCGCCAGAACGAGCGCCGCGCGGATCTCCTCCTCCGTGTGGACGGGCCCGCCGAAGTCGTTGCAGGCCACGATGAAGGGAATGCCGTGGTGCTCCAGCCGGTCGATCGCGTACCAGGAGTCGGAGAGACGGCGGGTGTCGACGAGTACGACCGCGCCGAGTGTGCCGGAGAAGAGCCGGTCCCAGAGATACCAGAAACGTTCCTGCCCGGGGGCGCCGAAGAGATAGAGCACCGAGCGCGCGTCGAGGGAGATCCGGCCGAAGTCGAAGGCGACGGTGGTCGTGTTCTTCCGCTGGAGGCCGTCGAGCCCGGCGAGTCCGCTGATGTCCTGGCCCGAGCGCGTCATCGCCTCCTCGGTGTTGAGGGGACGGATCTCGCTGACGGAACGGACCATGGTCGTCTTGCCGACGGCGAAGCCGCCGACGATGACGATCTTCAGACCGTTGTCGGCGGTACTGGGCAGGGCCTGCCGGTCCGTTGACGGGCCGGCGGCCCGTTCGGAGGTTGCGGAGTCCAACGCGCACCTGCTCCAGGATGTGGGGATCGGGAAGGCGGTCGGCCGCCCGGACCGTCCGGGATGAGGGGCACGGGCGTTGTTGAATAATGCTCAAACGGTGGCCACTATATGAGAATTGACGATCAGTTTGGGAGGTTCATGTTTCCTTTCTTTGCTGTTCCGGGAGCGGCGAATCAGGAAGAACCGGGACGGTGAGAACGGCGGGGGCATGCTGGATTCATGGCTGAGCGCGAAACGCGGGATACACGGGATACCCGAAACACACGAAAAGCGACGGCATCGGCAGCGGACCCGGCACCGGCCACGGAAGTGGCCGCGGCGCTGACGGCGGCCGTGCGCGGTGAGGTGGATTTCGGCGCGGCGGCCAGAGCGCTGACGACCATGGACGCGTCCAACTACCGGCGGGTGCCGGTCGGAGTCGTCGCCCCGCGTGACGCGGCGGATGTGGCGGCGGCGCTCGCGGTCTGCCGTACGTACGGGGTGCCGGTGGTGCCGCGCGGCGCCGGGACCTCCATCGCGGGAAACGCCACGGGCCTGGGCGTGGTGCTCGACCTCACCCGCCATCTGCGGTCGATCGTGTCCGTGGACCCGGAGGCGCGCACGGCGGTCGTCCAGCCAGGCGTCGTCCTGGACGCGCTGCGCGAGGCCGTACGGCCGTACGGGCTGACCTTCGGACCCGATCCGTCCACGCACAGCCGGTGCACGCTCGGCGGGATGATCGGCAACAACTCGTGCGGAGCGCACTCGGTGGCCTGGGGCACGACCGCCGACAATGTCCACGAGCTGTCGGTGATCACCTACGGCGGCGCCGCGCTCCGCCTCGGCAAGGGCTGGGACGGCGCCCCGGCCGGGGTGCGCGAGCTGGTCGAGTCCCATCTCGCACCGCTGCGCACGGGCTTCCCCGCCGGGCTTCCCCGACGGATCTCCGGATACGCGCTGGACGCGCTGCTGCCCGAGGCCGGCACCGATCTGGCCCGTGCCTTCTGCGGCAGCGAGGGCACGCTCGGGGTCGTCACCGAAGCGACGGTACGGCTCGTCGAGTCGCCCCCGGCCCGCGCCCTGGCCGTCCTCGGCTACCCGGACGAGAGCGCCGCCGCCGAAGCCGCGGCCGGGCTGCTCCCGTACGGTCCGCTGACGGTCGAGGGCATGTCCGAGGACCTTGTGCGCGTACGGGGCGAGGGCGGGCACGGACTGCCGCGCGGCGGGGCCTGGCTGTTCGTGGAGACGGGCGGCGCGACGCCGGCCGAGGCGCGGGCCGCCGCCACCGCGATCCTCCGCGCGGCCGACGCGCTGGACGGAACGGTCGTGGCCGACCCGGCCGGGCAGCGGGCGCTGTGGCGCGTACGGGAGGACGCGGCCGGGACCGCGACCCGCATGCCCGACGACACGGAGGCCTGGCCCGGCTGGGAGGACTGCGCGGTGCCGCCCGCCCGGCTCGGCGCGTATCTGCGCGACTTCCGCGCGCTGCTCGCGGAACACGGCCTGCGCGGCACGCCCTACGGGCACTTCGGCGACGGCTGCATCCATGTCCGTATCGACTTCGATCTGCTGACCGAGGACGGGGTACGGCGCTTCCGGCGGTTCTCGGAGGAGGTGGCGTCGCTGGTCGTCGCGCACGGCGGCTCGCTCTCGGGCGAGCACGGCGACGGACTGGCGCGCTCGGAGCTGCTGCCGAAGATGTACGGGGACGAACTGGTCGGGCTCTTCGGCCGGTTCAAGGACCTGTGGGATCCGGCGGGCGGGATGAACCCGGGCGTGCTGGCCCGCCCGGCCAGGCTCGACGAGAATCTGCGCTTCGCGGTGCTGCCCCGCGAGCGTGTCGAGGTCGCGTTCGGCTATCCGCACGACGGGCCGGGCGGCGGGGACTTCTCGGCGGCCGTACGCAGGTGTGTGGGGGTCGCCAAGTGCCGGGTGGGCGGGCCCGGTTCGGGAGCGGAAGCGGGAGCGGGGGCGGGGGCAGGGGCGAACTCGGTGGCGCGTTCCGGGCCGGGGGTGATGTGTCCCTCGTTCCGCGCGACGGGCGAGGAACAGCACTCCACGCGCGGGCGCGCCCGGCTGCTCCACGAGATGCTCGCGGGCGAGGTGGTGACGGACGGCTGGCGCTCGACGGAGGTACGGGACGCGCTGGACCTCTGTCTGTCCTGCAAGGGCTGCCGCAGCGACTGCCCGGTGGGCGTGGACATGGCCACGTACAAGGCGGAGTTCCTGCACCACCACTACGCGGGCCGGATGCGGCCCGCCGCGCACTACGCGATGGGCATGCTGCCGCGCTGGCTGCGGCTGGCGGCGCCGTTCGCACGGGTGCTGAACGCGGCGGCGCGGGTGCCCCCGCTGGCGGCGCTCGCGAAGCGGCTGGGGGGCATCGCCCCGGAGCGTTCGATTCCGCGGCTGGCGCCCGAGCCCTTCGGACGGTGGCTGGAACGGCATATGAAGGCCCGTACGGAGGTCCTCGCGCGCAGCCGCTCGGCGGTCCTGTGGCCGGACACCTTCACCGAGTATCTGACGCCGTCGGTGGGCCGGGCGGCGGTACGGGTGTTCGAGGCGGCCGGGATCGGTGTCGTGGCGCCGCCGCAGGGGGGCCGGGTCTGCTGCGGGCTGACCTATGTCTCGACGGGCCAGCTCGACCGGGCGCGTACGGTCATGCGCCGCACGCTGGACCTGATGGAACCACTGCTGGACGCGGGCCTTCCGGTCGTCGTCCTCGAACCGAGCTGCGCGGGCGCGCTCACCACGGACCTGCCGGAACTGCTCGGCGACGACCCGCGCGCGGCGCGGCTGGCCGCGTCCGTACGGACCTTCGCCCAGGCCCTGGAGGAGTGCGCGCCGCGGTGGCGGCCACCTCGTCTGGACCGTCCGGTCACCGGGCAGACGCACTGCCACCAGCACGCGGTCCTGGGCGACGAGGCGGACCGGCGGCTACGTGAACGCGCGGGCCTGACCGGTGAGCTGAGCGGCGGCTGCTGCGGGCTGGCGGGCAACTTCGGTTTCGAACGCGGCCATTACGCCGTCTCGGTGGCCTGCGCGGAGGACCAGCTGCTGCCGTCGCTGCGGGCGGCCGGCCAGGGGGCGGAGATCCTGGCGGACGGCTTCTCGTGCCGTACCCAGCTGGCGCAGCTGGGCGGCCACCGGGCGCGTCACCTGGCGGAGGTGCTCGCGGAGGCGTTGAAGGAGGAGCCGAAGGCTGAGTCGAAAGAGGAGCTGAAGGAGGAATGAAGGGGGGAGTCGACGGAGAGGCCGGCCGAGGGGCGGTGACGGGAGGCGCGGTGATGGTGACGTCCGCGCTCCGAACCGCCTGGCACCTCGGCCGGCCGCTGTTCGCGCAATCACGCGTCAGCTCGCGGTGGGCCGTCGCCTGCGCGTCGCGGAGACCAGGCTCGCCCCCGCGATGACGGCCGCGCCGGCGACCCCGGCGACGACCGAGGGGTTGGGGCCCGTGGAGGCCAGGGTCCCGTCGGACTCTCCGCCCGCCGCCCGGGACCGGGCGGCGTCGAGGATCAGATCGGTGACGGCCCTGGGGTCGGCGAGCATGGCGAGGTGCGGGGCGTTGATCTCGACCGTATGGGAGCGGGCCCGCTTGGCCTCGAAACGCTCCAGCTCGGGGGAGATGGTCTTGTCCTGGGTGGAGACGAGGGCCCAGGAGGGGATGGTCTTCCAGGCGGCGGGGCCGGCCGTGTCGGCGAACGCCTGGGCGGCGATGGGGCGTTGCGTGGCCGCGAGTACCGCGGTGGTGGCCTCGGGCAGCGAGGCGGCGAACACCGGCCTGAACCGCTCGGGCTTGATGTAGAGGTCGGTGCCGGTGGATCCGTCGGGCCGGGTGAACGGTACGGAGTTGGTGGCCGTTCCGAGTTCGCTGCCCGGGAACTTGTCCGAAAGGACCGAGAGGACTTCGCCCTTGTCGGGCATCAGCGCGTTGATGTAGACGAGCGCCTTGACGTGCGGATTGCCGATCGCGGCGCCGCTGATCACCGCGCCGGCGTAGGAGTGGGCGACCAGAACGATCGGGCCCTTGATGCTTCTGAGGAAGCTGGCTATGTACGCCGCGTCGCCGTGCAGGCCCCGCAGCGGATTGGCGGGTGCCATGACGAGGTAGCCGTCGTTCTGCAGGTTCGGGACGACCTCGCCCCAGCTCGACGCGTCGGCGAAGGCGCCGTGCACCAGCACGATCGTCGGTTTGGCGGCGGTGACGCCGCGGCTCGCGGAGTGGTGGGCGGCAGCGGCGGCGTCGGCGGCGGGGATGGCGTTGACGAGGGCCGTCGCGGTGAACATCGCGGCGAGGGCACACGCGTGGTGCGAACGTATCCGAGGGCCGGAACGCGGACCTCTCCTCGGGCCGGGACGCGAACGTATCCGCCGCCCGGGGGTGGATGGCATGGGCATGTCTCTCTCTCCTCTTTTGAGACGGGTGAGGGCGAGTCGACATCAGTGTGTTCGTCCCCTGTCGAGGGGGGCGCGCGGTGGCGGGCATGCGGGTGAACGGGGCGCGGTCGGGCGCGGTCAGGCTCCCGACGCCAGTTCGTGGGCGAGGGCCGCGAGATGGGGGGTCGCCGGATGCGTGGCGCCCTCGCGCCAGACCAGGAAGACCTGGAGCGGCGGGGCTTCGGGCAAGGGCCGGTAGGCGACGCCGGGGTGGGGGTGCACGGCGGCCGTCGAGGCGCCCGTCACGCCGATGCCGCGCGCCGCGGCGATGGTCATCAGCCAGTCGTCGGTGTTGGTGACCGTGACGGTGGTCGCCGGACCCGCCCCCGGCGGCCAGAGCGCCGGACTCGTCGTGCCCGAGACCCGGTTGACGATCAGCGGCTGGGTCACCAGATCCGCGAGCGTCAGGGACGTGCGCGCGGCCAGCGGTCCATCGGCCGGGACCGCCGCCATCCGGGCCTCGGTGAACAGCAGCTCCGCGACCAGCCCGGGTGTCGCCACCGGGCCGCGCAGCAGC
Source organism: Streptomyces sp. NPDC051662 (assembly GCF_040681655.1). Lineage (NCBI taxonomy): Bacteria > Bacillati > Actinomycetota > Actinomycetes > Kitasatosporales > Streptomycetaceae > Streptomyces > Streptomyces sp. NPDC051662. The sequence goes on along the minus strand of NZ_JBFAZD010000012.1, from coordinate 50,589 downwards.
GCCGCGTCGACCTCGCCCCGGGCCAGCCCGGCCGTACGGTCGTCGATCCGCAGCAGTTCGAGCGGGGTCTCGGGCCGCTCCCGCTCCCAGCGGCGCAGCAGCGGTGTGGTGTACGGGCCGAAGGCCGACCACGCGTGACCGAGCCGGAGCGGCCTGCGGCGCAGCCGCTCGGCGTCGAGGGCATCGTCGAACGCGGCGACGGCGGAGGCCGCCCGGTCGCGGAAGGCGCGCCCCTCGGCGGTGAGAGCGAGATGGTGGGTGGAGCGCTCCGCGAGCCGCACGCCGAGATGTTTCTCCAGCGCGGCGAGGGTGCGGGAGACGGCGGGCTGGGTGAGATGCAGCCGGGCCGCCGCCCTGGTCACGCTGGACTCCTCGGCGATGGCGAGGAAGCAGCGGAGATGGCGCAGCTCAATGCTCATGCGTCCGGAGCATAACGGCAGCCCAATAGGCATTTCACGGGGTGCAGGCCAGGGCCGTAGCGTGACTGTGCGAGACAGTCGGATAAGTGCAGTATCTTAGACCGTGAGTCCATTGAAGCGAACTGAGGGAGGGATCCGGTGGAAGAGCCGCGTACCGCTGCCGCCACTGACGCTGTTGCCGCTGTCGACGCTGCCGCCGCTGTCTCACTGCCGGAAGCCACCGGCGCTGTCCAGGCCGCCGGTTCCGTCCAGACCGCCGGTTCCGTCCGGGCCGCGCGCCCCGGCGACTCCACCGGTCCCGGCCAGGCCGTCGGCGGCAAGCAGAGCCTCGGACCCGTCGCCCTGGTCGTGGCGGGTGGGCTCTCCGTACAGTTCGGTGCCGCCATCGCCGTCCTGCTGATGCCCAGGACCGGCGCCCTCGGAATCGTCTCGCTGCGGCTCGCGCTCGCCGCGATCGTGCTGCTCGCGGTCTGCCGCCCCGCCCTGCGCGGCCACTCGCGCGCCGACTGGGGCACGGTGATCGCCTTCGGCGCCGCCATGGCCGCGATGAACTGTCTCTTCTACCAGGCGGCCGACCGTATCCCGCTCGGTGCGGCCGTCACCCTGGAAGTCATCGGGCCGCTCGCCCTCTCCGTGATCGTCTCGCGGCGGCTGGTCAACCTCCTGTGGGCGGGGCTCGCGCTCGGCGGAGTGCTGCTGCTCAGCGGTGGAGGCTTCGACCGGCTCGACCCGGTGGGCGCGGCATATGCGCTCGGTGCGGGCGCCATGTGGGCCACCTACATAGTCTTCAGCGCGCGTACCGGCCGGCGCTTCCCGCAGGCCGACGGGCTGGCGCTGGCGATGGCGGTCGGCGCGCTGCTCGCCCTGCCGCTTGGCATCGTGGAATCCGGCTCGAAACTGCTGGTGCCCTCCACGCTCGGGCTCGCCCTCGCGGTGGCGCTGATGTCCTCCGTCCTCCCGTACACCCTCGAACTGCTCGCCCTGCGGCGGCTGCCCGCCCCCACCTTCGCCGTGCTGATGAGTCTGGAACCGGCCATCGCGGCGACCGCCGGATTCCTCGTTCTGCACCAGGCGCTCTCCGCCACCGACGCGCTGGCGATCGCGCTGGTCATCGTGGCGAGCATGGGCGCGGTACGTACCCAGATCGGGCGCGGGAACCCGAAGCCCGCCCGTAAGCCCGCCGGCAAGCCCGCCCGTAAGCCGGCCCGGGGCGAGGTTCGGTAGGCGAGGTCCGGTAGGCGAGGTCCGGTAACAGCAAAGCAAGCACGCTTGATTGTTTCTCCGGGCGCTGCCATGCTCCGGGGCACGCACACCGTCGTGCCCCGAGGGGAGCGCATTCGTGTCCGACTCCGGCTCTGCCGAAGTGCTCGGTGATCTGCACAGCGAGAGTGAGGAACTCGACCGGCTGGTCGCCCCGCTGGAGCCCGGGAGATGGCTGCTCGCGACCCCGTCACCCGGTTGGTCCATCGCCCATCAGATCGCCCATCTGACCTGGACCGACTCCGCCGCGCTGCTCGCCGTGGCGGATCCGGAGGCCTTCGCCGCGGAGTCCGGACAGGACCTGGCCGCCCCCGACACCTTCGTCGACGAGGGCGCGGCGGCCGGCGCCGTACTCCCGCCCGCCGAACTGCTCGCCCGATGGCGCGACGGCCGTGCGCGGCTGCACGGGGCCCTGCGCGGGGCGCCGCCCGGCGCACGCTTTCCCTGGTTCGGGCCGCCGATGAGCACCACGTCGATGGCGACCGCACGGCTGATGGAGACCTGGGCGCACGGCCAGGACATCGCGGACGCGCTCGGCGTACGCCGTGAGCCGACCGCGCGGCTGCGCCATGTGGCGTGGATCGGTGTACGGGCCCGTGACTACGCCTACGCCGTACGGGGCGAGCAGCCGCCCGCCGCGCCGTTCCGGGTCGAACTGACCGGCCCCGGCGGCGAGTGGTGGACGTACGGTCCCGAGGACGCCGCCCAGCGTGTGACCGGTCCCGCGCTGGACTTCTGTCTGCTGGTGACCCAGCGGGCGCACCGCGCGGATCTCGCCGTACGGGCCGAGGGCCCCGACGCGGATGCGTGGCTGGACATCGCGCAGGCCTTCGCCGGACCGGCGGGCCCCGGCCGGGCGCCCAAGGGGGCCTGATGGCAGCCGATTCCCCAGCCGCTTCCCCACCCAGTTCCCCAGCCGCTTCCCCAGCCGCTTCCCCGCCCGGCGTGCTGCGGATCGGAAACGCCTCCGGCTTCTACGGCGACCGCTTCGACGCGCTGCGCGAGATGCTCACGGACGGTCCGCTCGATGTCCTCACCGGCGACTATCTCGCCGAGCTGACCATGCTCATCCTCGGCAGGGACCGGCGGAAGAACTCGGACGCGGGCTATGCGAAGACGTTCCTGCGGCAGCTGGAGGAGGGCCTCGGACTCGCCCATGAGCGGGGCGTCAGGATCGTCACCAACGCGGGCGGACTGAACCCGGCCGGACTCGCCGCCGCCGTACGCGCGCTGGCCGCGCGGGTGGGCGTGCCGGTACGGGTCGCCCATGTCGAGGGGGACGATCTCCTCGCCCGCGGCGGCTGGGGTGACGGCGTCCTCACCGCCAACGCCTACCTCGGCGGTGCCGGAATCGCCGCCTGTCTGCGGGCCGGTGCCGATGTCGTGATCACCGGACGCGTGACGGACGCGGCGCTGGTGACCGGGCCGGCCGCCGCGCACTTCGGCTGGGACCTCACGGGTCCTGACCGTCCCAACGACCCCGACCGCCCCTACGACCCCGACCGCCCCGGTGATCTCGACGCGCTCGCGGGCGCGGTCGTCGCCGGGCACGTCCTGGAGTGCGGTACGCAGGCGACCGGCGGGAACTACTCCTTCTTCAGCCAGCACGACCTGCGCGGACAAGACCTGCGCGGACACGACCTGCGCCGGCCCGGCTTCCCGCTCGCCGAGATCCACGCCGACGGCTCGGCGGTCATCACCAAGCACGACGGCACGGGCGGGCTGGTCGACCTCGGCACGGTCACCGCGCAGCTGCTGTACGAGACCGGCGGCGCCCGGTACCCCGGGCCCGATGTCACCGCGCGCCTCGACACCGTACGGCTGGACCAGGACGGGCCCGACCGCGTCAGGATCTCCGGCGTACGGGGCGAGCCGCCGCCCCCGGCCCTCAAGGTCGGCCTCAACCGGCTCGGCGGCCTGCGCAATGAGATCGTCTTCGTCCTCACCGGCCTCGACATCGACGCCAAGGCCCGGCTGGTGCGCGGCCAGATGGAGGACGCGCTCGCCGGCCGGCGCCCGGCCGAGGTCCGCTGGGAGCTGGCCCGTACGGACCGGCCGGACGCCGACACCGAGGAGACCGCCAGCGCCCTGCTGCGCCTCGTCGTGCGCGACAGCGATCCGGAGGTGGTGGGCCGGGCCGTCAGCGGGGCGGCGATCGAGCTGGCGCTCGGCAGCTATCCCGGGTTCCATGTGACAGCCCCGCCGGGCAACGGCGTGCCGTACGGGGTCTTCGAGGCGGCGTACGTGGACGCGTCCGAGGTCGCCCATACGGCCGTGCTCCCCGACGGGCGGCGCGTGGCGCTGCCCGCTCCCTTACGTACCAAGGCACTTGAGCCGGTCCCGGCGCCCCCGCTGCCGGAGCCCCTGCCCGCCGGCCTGCCCACCCGTCGCGCCCCCCTCGGGCTCGTCGTGGGTGCCCGCAGCGGTGACAAGGGCGGCGACGCCAACGTCGGTGTCTGGGCGAGGAGCGAGGACGGCTGGCGCTGGCTCGCCCATCAGCTGACGACCGACAGATTCCGGGAACTGATCCCGGAGAGCCGGGAGCTGACCGTGGTCCGGCATCTCCTGCCCCGGCTGCGCGCCGTCAACTTCACCGTCGAGGGGCTGCTCGGTGAGGGCGTCGCCGCGCAGGCCAGGTTCGATCCCCAGGCGAAGGCGCTCGGCGAGTGGCTGCGCGCACGGTACGCCGATATCCCGGAGGTCCTGCTGTGACCGTGCTCCCCTCGGCCCTCGACACCGCGTCCGCCGACTACGGCGCCCACCGCGCCGCCATGCTCGGCAAGCTCGACGAACTGGCCGCCGAACACGCCAAGGCCCTGGCGGGCGGCGGCGAGAAGTACACCGCCAGGCACCGGAAGCGCGGCAAGCTGCTCGCGCGCGAGCGGATCGAGCTGCTGCTCGACCCCGACACCCCGTTCCTCGAACTGTCCCCGCTCGCCGCCTGGGGCAGCGACTACCCCGTCGGCGCGTCCATGGTCACCGGCATCGGTGTGGTCGAGGGCGTCGAGTGTCTGATCACCGCCAACGACCCGACCGTACGCGGCGGCGCCTCCAACCCCTGGACGCTGAAGAAGGCCCTGCGCGCCAACGAGATCGCCTTCGCCAACCGGCTGCCCGTCATCAGCCTGGTCGAGTCCGGCGGCGCCGATCTCCCCTCCCAGAAGGAGATCTTCATCCCCGGCGGCGCGCTCTTCCGCGACCTCACCCGGCTCTCCGCCGCCGGTATCCCCACCGTCGCGGTCGTCTTCGGCAACTCCACGGCGGGCGGCGCGTATGTCCCCGGGATGTCCGACCACACCGTCATGATCAAGGAGCGGTCGAAGGTCTTCCTCGGCGGCCCGCCCCTGGTGAAGATGGCCACCGGCGAGGAGAGCGACGACGAGTCGCTCGGCGGCGCCGAGATGCACGCCCGTACGTCCGGGCTCGCCGACCACTACGCGCTGGACGAACAGGACGCGATCCGGTGCGCGCGGCGGATCGTCGCCCGGTTCAACTGGCGCAAGGCGCACCCCGATCCCGGTCCGGCCGAGCCGCCGAAGTACGACGAGGACGAACTGCTCGGTATCGTCCCCGGCGATCTGAAGATCCCCTTCGATCCGCACGAGGTGATCGCCCGGATCGTGGACGGCTCGGACTTCGACGAGTTCAAACCGTTGTACGGGCCGAGCCTGGTGACCGGCTGGGCGCGGCTGCACGGCTATCCGGTGGGGGTGCTCGCCAACGCGCGGGGCGTGCTGTTCTCCGCCGAGTCGCAGAAGGCCGCGCAGTTCATCCAGCTCGCCAATCAGCGCGACATCCCCCTCGTCTTCCTGCACAACACCACGGGCTACATGGTCGGCAGGGAGTACGAGCAGGGCGGCATCATCAAACACGGCGCGACGATGATCAACGCGGTGTCGAACTCCCGCGTCCCCCATCTGTCCGTGCTGATGGGCGCCTCGTACGGCGCCGGGCACTACGGCATGTGCGGTCGCGCGTACGATCCGCGCTTCCTCTTCGCCTGGCCCAGCGCCAAGTCAGCGGTGATGGGCCCGCAGCAGCTCGCCGGGGTCCTGTCGATCGTGGCGCGGGCCTCGGCGGCGGCGAAGGGGCAGCCGTACGACGAGGACGGCGACGCCGCCTTGCGCGCCATGGTGGAGCGGCAGATCGAGTCCGAGTCGCTGCCCATGTTCCTCTCCGGGCGGCTGTACGACGACGGGGTCATCGACCCGCGCGACACCCGTACCGTCCTCGGCCTGTGCCTGTCCGCCGTCCACACCGCCCCGGTCGAGGGTGTGCGGGGCGGCTTCGGCGTCTTCCGGATGTGAGGTCCCAGATGATCGAGTCCTTGCTCGTCGCGAACCGGGGCGAGATCGCCTGCCGGGTTTTCAGGACCTGCCGCGAACGGGGGATCGCCACCGTCGCGGTCCACTCGGACGCCGACGCGGGCGCACTGCACGTACGGGAGGCGGACGCGGCCGTACGACTGCCGGGGGCCGCGCCCGCCGACACCTATCTGCGCGGCGATCCGATCGTGAAGGCGGCGCTCGACGCGGGCGCCGACGCGGTCCATCCCGGCTATGGCTTCCTCTCCGAGAACGCGGAGTTCGCGCGGGCGGTGCTGGACGCGGGCCTCGTCTGGGTCGGACCGCCGCCGGGCGCGATCGAGGCGATGGCGTCCAAGACGCGGGCGAAGGAGCTGATGGCGGCGGCGGGCGTACCGCTGCTGGCCCCGGTGGATCCGGCCACCGCCACAGGGGCCGATCTGCCACTGCTGCTGAAGGCGGCGGCGGGCGGTGGTGGCCGCGGTATGCGGATCGTGCGTGAACTCGCCTCGCTGGACGAGGAGGTGCGGGCCGCCTCGGCGGAGGCGGCGTCCGCGTTCGGGGACGGGGAGGTCTTCGCCGAGCCGTATGTGGAGCGCGGCAGACATGTGGAGGTACAGATCCTGGCGGACGCGCATGGCACGGTGTGGGCGCTGGGCACCCGGGACTGCTCCCTGCAACGCAGACACCAGAAGGTGATCGAGGAGTGCCCGGCGCCCGGTCTCCCGGACGAGCTGCGTGCGGTACTGCGCGAGGCGGCCGTGGCCGCGGCCCGCGCGGTCGACTACCGGGGCGCGGGCACGGTCGAGTTCTTGATCTCGCCCGAGGGGCGGCCGTACTTCCTGGAGATGAACACCCGCCTCCAGGTCGAACACCCGGTGACGGAGGAGGTGTTCGGGCTGGATCTGGTGGCCCTGCAACTCGCCGTCGCGGAGGGCGCCGCTCTGCCGCCGGAGCCGCCGGCCGCCCAGGGACACGCGGTGGAAGCGCGGCTCTACGCGGAGGACCCGGCGGCGGGGTGGGCGCCTCAGGCGGGGCGGCTGCACGCGCTTGAGGTGCCAGGACAGACGGCGGGCCGGGCGCCGGGGCCTGTTCCGGTGGGCGCCCGCGTGCCACGTCTGCGCGTCGACACCGGCTACACGCACGGCGACACCATCGGGACGCACTACGACGCCATGCTCGCGAAGGTCATCGTCTGGGCCCCCACGCGCGCCGAGGCGCTGCGCGGGCTCCGCCACGCGCTGCGCCGCGCCCGGGTGCACGGCCCCGGCACCAACCGGGACCTGCTCGTACGGTCGCTCGCCCACCCCGACGTCACCGAGGGGCGGTTCGACACCGGGTTCTACGAACGGCAGCTGGACGCGCTCACCACCCCTGTCCCCGGCGAGCGGCACGCCGCCGTCGCCGCCGCGCTCGCCGACGCGGCGGCCCGTACCACGGGCGGCACGCTGCCCGCGCGGCTCGGCGGCTGGCGCAATGTGGGCGCGCCCGCGCAGCGCAAGACGTACGGGGACCACGAGGTGCGCTACCGGGCCACCCGGGACGGTTTCGTCGTGGCGGCGGACGAAGGCGATGACGTCCAGGTCATCGCCGCCGCACCGCACCGCGTCAGTCTCGACATCGGCGGGGTCGTACGGCACTTCGACGTCCGCGTGTACGGCGACGAGGTCCATGTGGACAGCGCCACCGGCGCGTACCGGCTGATCGCCCGGCCGCGGTTCGAGGAGACCGGCCACCGCACCGCACCCGGATCGCTGCTCGCGCCGATGCCCGGCACCGTCGTACGGCTGGCCCCCGGGCTGGCCGAAGGCGCCCGGGTCACCGCCGGGCAGCCGCTCATCTGGCTGGAGGCCATGAAGATGGAGCACCGCGTCACCGCTCCCGCCTCCGGCACGCTCACCGCGCTCCACGCCGTCCCCGGCCGCCAGGTCGAGGTCGGCGCCCTGCTCGCCGTCGTCACCGATACAGACGTACAGGACGCACAGGACGCACAGGAGGAATCGTCACCATGAGCCCCAGCAGCCCCAGCAGCCCTAGCAGCCGCAGCAGTCACAGCAGGAGCAACAGCGCCATCATCGAGAGCGAGGAGCACACCGCGCTGCGCGCCGCCGTCGCCGCCCTCGGACGGCGCCATGGGCGCGGATACGACCGCGAGACCCTGTGGCGCGAGGCCGGCGAGCTCGGCTACCTCGGCGTGAACCTCCCCGAGGAGTACGGCGGCGGGGGCGGCGGGATCGCCGAACTCTCCCTGGTACTGGAAGAGCTGGGGGGAGCGGGCTGTCCGCTGCTGCTGATGATCGTCTCGCCCGCCATCTGCGGCACCGTGATCTCCCGCTTCGGTACGGACGAACAGAAGCGGCGGTGGCTGCCCGGTCTCGCGGACGGCTCCCTCACCATGGCCTTCGGCATCACCGAACCCGACGCCGGCTCCAACTCGCACCGGATCACGACCACGGCGCGCCGGGACGGCGACGACTGGGTGCTCAACGGCCGCAAGGTCTTCATCTCCGGTGTCGACATCGCCGACGCGACCCTCGTCGTCGGCCGTACCGAGGACGCGCGGACCGGCAGCCTCAAGCCATGCCTGTTCATCGTCCCCCGCGACACCGAAGGCTTCCGGCGCTCCCTGATCGAGATGGAACTCCACTCCGTGGAGAAGCAGTTCGAGCTGATCCTCGACGATGTACGGCTGCCCGCCGACGCGCTGGTCGGCGACGAGGACGCCGGGCTGCTCCAGCTGTTCGCCGGGCTCAACCCCGAGCGGATCATGACCGCCGCCTTCGCCCTCGGCATGGGCCGCTACGCGCTGGACCGGGCCGTCGAGTACGCGAAGACCCGTCAGGTGTGGAAGGAGCCCATCGGCGCCCACCAGGCCATCGCGCACCCGCTCGCCCAGGCCCATATCGAACTCGAACTCGCGCGCCTCATGATGCGCAAGGCCGCCCACCTCTACGACGCGGGCGACGACACCGGCGCGGGCGAGGCCGCCAACATGGCCAAGTACGCCGCGGGAGAAGCCTGTGTCAGGGCCGTCGACCAGGCCGTACACACCCTCGGCGGCAACGGGCTCACCCGTGAGTACGGTCTCGCGTCCCTCGTCACGGCCGCCCGGGTGGCCAGGATCGCGCCCGTCAGCCGGGAAATGATCCTGAACTACGTATCCCATCAGTCCCTGGGTCTCCCCAAGTCCTACTGAAACAGGGGAGTCTGTCTCTCCCAGAACGTCCCGTACGTCCACACGTCCACCGCGTCGAAGGGGCCGTCATGGTGTTCCACAGCGAGTACGCGGATGTCCCGGCCGTCGAACTGCCCATCCATGAGGCCGTGCTCGGCCGCGCCGCCGCGTACGGCGACACCGTCGCCCTCGTCGACGGCGTGACCGGCACGGCCATGACGTACACCGAGCTGGACGCCTTCCACCGCCGGATCGCCGCCGCGCTCACCGACGCCGGGGTGCGCAAGGGAGATGTCCTCGCCCTGCACAGCCCGAACACCGTGGCGTACCCCGCCGTCTTCTACGCCGCCACGCGCGCCGGCGCCTCCGTCACCACCGTCCACCCCCTCGCCACGCCCGAGGAAATCGCCACCCAGCTGCGCGACTCCGCCGCACGCTGGATCGTCACCGTCTCGCCGCTGCTCGACGCGGCCCGCAGATCGGCCGAACTCGTCGGCGGCATCGAGGAGATCTTCGTCTGCGACCGGGCGGAGGGGCACCGCTCGATCCTGGACCTGGCACGGTCGACGGCCCCCGAACCCGAGATCGCCATCGACCCGGTCGAGGACGTCGCGGTCCTGCCGTACTCCTCCGGCACCACCGGCGTCCCCAAGGGCGTCATGCTGACCCACCGCTCGATCGCCACCAATCTCGCGCAGCTCGCACCGGTCATGCCCATGGGGCCGGGCGACCGTATCCTCGCCGTTCTGCCGTTCTTCCACATCTACGGGCTCACCGCCCTGATGAACGCGCCGCTGCGGCACGGCGCGACGGTCGTCGTCCTGCCGCGCTTCGATCTCGACCAGTTCCTCGCGGCCATCGAGAAATACCGCGTCAACGGCCTGTTCGTCGCCCCGCCCATAGTCCTCGCGCTGGCCAAGCACCCGGCCGTCGCGCGGTACGACCTGTCCTCGCTCGACTACGTCCTGAGCGCCGCCGCCCCGCTGGACGCCCGGCTCGCCGCCGCCTGTTCGGCCCGGCTGGGGCTCCCGCCCGTACGCCAGGCGTACGGCATGACGGAGCTGTCACCCGGCACGCATGTGGTGCCGCTGACCGCCGAGAACCCGCCGCCGGGCGCCGTCGGCAAGCTCCTGCCCAGTACGGAGATGCGCGTCGTCGCGCTGGACGACCCGGACAAGGACCTCGACCCGGGCGCCGAGGGCGAGATCCTCCTGCGCGGCCCGCAGGTCATGAAGGGATATCTCGGCCGGCCGGAGGCCACTGCCGAGCTGATCGACGGCGCGGGCTGGGTGCACACCGGCGATGTCGGCCGGGTGGACGCCGACGGCTGGCTCTTCGTCGTCGACCGGGTCAAGGAGCTGATCAAGTACAAGGGGTTCCAGGTCGCCCCCGCCGATCTGGAGGCGCTGCTGCTCACCCATGAGCACATCGCGGACGCGGCGGTGATCGGGGTCCACGACGAGGACGGCAATGAGGTGCCCAAGGCATACATTGTTCGCCAGTCGGGTGCGGACGTGCTCACGGAGGAGGACGTCATGGCCTTCGTCGCCGAACGCGTCGCCCCGTACAAGAAGGTCCGCCGGGTCGAATTCGTCGGAGGCGTACCCCGCGCCGCCTCCGGAAAGATCCTCAGACGTGAACTGAGGGACCGTGAACTGAGGGACCGGGAAGCGCGGGACCGCGAGAGGAAGAACACGTGACGCAGACGCAGCCACCGGCGTCCGGGCCCGCGCTGGTCACCACGGCGCACGAGCGGGGCATCACCACGCTGACCCTGGACTCACCGGCGAACCGCAACGCCCTGTCGGCGCGGCTCGTCGACGCGCTCGGTGACGCGCTCACGGCCTGCGCCAAGGACCCGGCCGTACGGGCCGTGCTCCTCACCCACACCGGCACCACCTTCAGTGCGGGCGCCGACCTGAAGGAACCGGCCAACCCGTACACCTTCATCGCCCTGATGCGGCAGATCATCGAGCTGCCGAAGCCGGTCGTCGCGCGGGTCAGCGGCCATGTACGGGCCGGCGGCATCGGGCTCCTCGGCGCGTGCGACATCGCCATCGCCGACCGTACGTCCGACTTCGCCTTCACGGAGGTACGGATCGGAGTCGCCCCGGCCGTGATCTCGCTGCCGCTCCTGCCCCGCGTCGAACCGCGCGCGGCGGCCCGCTACTACCTCACCGGCGAGCGCTTCGACGCCGAGCGCGCCGCCACCGCCGGGGTGATCACCGAGGCCGCGGACGATGTGGACGCCGCGCTCGCGTCCGTACTCGACGGACTGCGCAGAGCCTCGCCGCAAGGGCTGGCCGAATCCAAGAAGCTGCTCACGGTCCGTGTGCTGGACGCCTTCGAGCGGTACGCCGAGGATCTCGTCCAGCGCTCCGCCTCGCTCTTCGTGACGGCTGAGGCGCGCGAGGGCATTACGGCGTTCCTCGAACGGCGGGACGCCTCGTGGGTGCGATAGGTCCTGTCAGGGCCGCGCCGAAACAGGACCGCAGCCGTGCCACCCGGCGCAGACTGCTGGAGGCGGCCGTGGCCTGCCTCGCCGAGTACGGCTGGGCGGGGTCCACGGTCGCCGTCGTCGCCGAGCGCGCGGGAGTCTCGCGCGGGGCGGCGCAGCACCACTTCCCCACCCGCGAGGACCTGTTCACGGCGGCCGTCGAATATGTGGCGGAGGAACGGTCCTCCGCGCTGCGCGCCCTGGTCCCGGCCGGGCCCGCGCACCGCCGCGCGGCCGTCGAGGGCATCGTCGCGCTCTATACGGGCCCTCTGTTCCGCGCGGCGCTGCACCTCTGGGTCGCGGCCTCCGACGAGGACCAGCTGCGGCCCCGCGTCACCGAACTGGAGGCCCGGGTCGGCCGCGAGTCCCACCGGATCGCGGTCGAACTGCTGGGCGCGGACGAGTCCGTGCCCGGCGTACGCGAGACCGTGCAGGGGCTGCTCGACATGGCACGCGGTCTGGGCCTGGCGACGCTGCTGACGGACGACGCGCGGCGGCGGGAGCGGGTCGTGGCGCAGTGGGCGCGGATCCTGGACGGCGTGCTCGGCTGAGGGACCCGGCTGTACCGGCGGCACCGGCTGCCCCGGCTGCACCGGCTGTCCCGACTGCCCCGCCTGCCCCGGTGGTACCGGCTGCCCCGCCGCACGGTCCGACGGGGCAGGGAGTCCGTCCGGTGCTCGGCACCCGGTGCTCAGCGCGCGATCGCGTCGAACCCCTCGATCTCACGCGGGCTCCGTGTTCCGGGCCCCACATAGCGCGCCGAAGGACGCACCAGCCGGCCCGTGCGCTTCTGCTCCAGGATGTGCGCCGACCAGCCGGCCGTACGGGCACAGGTGAACATCGACGTGAACATGTGCGCCGGGACCTCCGCGAAGTCCAGCACGATCGCCGCCCAGAACTCCACGTTCGTCGCGAGCACCCGGTCCGGCCTGCGCGCGTGCAGCTCCTCCAGCGCGGCCTTCTCCAGCGCCTCCGCCACCTCGAACCGCGGCGCGGCCAGCTCGCGCGCCGTACGCCGCAGCACCCGCGCCCGCGGGTCCTCGGCCCGGTAGACCCGGTGTCCGAAGCCCATCAGCCGCTCGCCCTTGTCCAGAGCCCGCCTGACGTACGCCGTCGCGTCGCCCGTGCGCTCGATCTCCTCGATCATGCCGAGGACCCGCGAGGGCGCGCCGCCGTGCAGTGGCCCCGACATGGCGCCGACCGCGCCCGACAGGGCCGCCGCCACATCGGCGCCCGTGGACGCGATGACCCGGGCGGTGAACGTGGAGGCGTTCATTCCGTGCTCGGCGGCCGATGTCCAGTAGGCGTCGACGGCCCGCACATGCCGGGGGTCGGGCTCACCGCGCCAGCGGATCATGAAGCGCTCGACGACGGACTCGGCCTTGTCGATCTCCCTCTGCGGCACCATCGGCACCCCCTGACCGCGGGCCGACTGGGCGACGTACGAGAGCGCCATCACCGCGGCACGCGCCAGATCGTCACGGGCCGTCCGCTCGTCGATGTCGAGGAGCGGTTTCAGCCCCCACACGGGCGCGAGCATCGCCAGCGCGGCCTGGACGTCGACCCGGATGTCACCGGAGTGGATCGGGATGGGGAACGGCTCGGCGGGCGGCAGACCGGGCGCGAACGCCCCGTCGACCAGCAGCCCCCACACATTGCCGAAGGACACCTTGCCGACCAGGTCCTCGATGTCGACGCCCCGGTAGCGGAGCGCGCCGCCCGCCTTGTCCGGTTCGGCGATCTCCGTCTCGAACGCGACGACTCCTTCGAGTCCGGGGACGAACGAGTTGTCCAAGGAGGTGTCGGAAGCGGACATCAGGCGGCTCCTCTGAGGTGGGGGCGGACTTCGGCGGGTCGGTCACCCCGGTGGATGCCCCCTGCGGCAGCCGTCCGGGAGTCAGGAACGTCCGGGAGGCAGGAACGATAGCCCCTGGTGTACGAAGGCCACAGTGGCCCGCCCCAAGATTTTGGCGGGTTCCTCCGATGCGGGGAAGCGTGATAACCGGCACACTGCCAGACTTCCGCCCCAGGGGATTAGCGGCACCCGGTGCCGGGAAAACTATGCCTGCGGCAGGATGGCGGCGTGCCTTACGAGACTCCGGATTCCGTCGATCCCGCCGATGCCGCAGATCCCGCCGATCCTGTGGACCCCGCCGCCATGCGCGAGCAGTACCGCACCACCCCTCTCCTGGAGAAGGACCTCGCGCCCGCGCCGATGGATCAGTTCGCCCGCTGGTTCAAGGACGCGGTGAGCGCGGGCTTCCCTGAGCCGAACGCGATGGTGGTCGCGACGGCCACCCCCGAGGGCCGGCCCTCCTCGCGCCTGGTGCTGCTGAAGGGGTTCGACGACCGGGGCTTTGTCTTCTTCACGAACTACACGTCCCGCAAGAGCGGCGAGATCGAGTCGAACCCGTACGTCTCGCTGCTCTTCCCCTGGCACCCCCTGGCCCGCCAGATCACCATCACGGGCACCGCCGTGCGCATCGGCCGCGACGAGACAGCCGCGTATTTCCGCACCCGCCCGCACGGCTCCCAGCTGGGCGCCTGGGCCAGCGACCAGTCCAGCCCGATCGCCTCCCGCGAGGAACTGCTCCACCGCTACGAAGAGCTGGCGGCCCGCTACCCGGAGGACGAGCGCGTACCGGTGCCCCCGCGGTGGGGCGGCTACCGCGTCACGCCGCAGACCGTCGAATTCTGGCAGGGCCACGAGAACCGACTCCATGACCGGCTGCGCTACGTACGCGAGGGCGACGGCGATGGCGCCGGCTGGCGGGTGGAGCGGCTCTGCCCGTAAGCGGCTCTGTCCGTGGACGCTGGACGCTGGACGCCCCGCGGATGGCCGGAGAAAAAGCAGTACCCCGCGGGCTCGGGTTCCTCCGAAGAGGAGCCGGCCGGACGTACCGGCGAGCCCGCGGGGCGGTGACTGCTGTGGATTGGGCCGGCGGTTACCGGCTCCGCACTGAGTGCGACAACGGGCCGTCAGCCCGCAGCCACCTCACGAGTCCGGAAAGAAATCACTTCCGAATCACCTCCTTTCAGTGTGAGTCACACTTTAGGAGTGGCCCCGGGGACTCTCAAGCGAATTTCTGAGGGAGTCCGGCCCCGCCGGTCGGCGGGCCTGGCACGACGGCATGCGCTCAAAGGATGCCGGGTACGCTCGTATGCGTGTTCCTCATCGAAACTTTGATCGATCGCCCATGGCGTGTGGTAGCCGGTATGCGGGACAGCTTTTGGGGTGCGACGATTTCGGGGAACCTTGTGTGTGCTGAGTCACGTTCGAGTTCAATGATCGGGCGTGCGTCAGCACAGGCGGAGACGCCCTGCAGGGGGTGCCAGGATGAGTGCTTCTCGGAGTGAGACCACCGATCCGCGCGGGCCGGACGAGCCGGATCCCGATCCCGAATCGGAGAGCGGAGCCGGTGCGGGTGGCGGCGGGGCGGAGCGGGACGAGGCCGGATCCGATCTGCTCGCGGCGTTGCTCGACGGTATGGACGCGGCTCTGTGCGCCTTCGACGCGGATGGCGTGATCACCCACTGGAACCGCGAAGCCGAGCGGATACTCGGCTGGTCCGCCGAGGAGGCCGTCGGACGGCAGGGCTTCGCCGGCTGGGCCGCGCGGACCGCCGACGCGGACGAGGTGCGGGCGCGCCTGATGGCCGTGATGGATACGCCGGGGCGGCAGGTGGACGAGTTCGCGCTGCTGCGCAAGGACGGCGGCAGGGTGCTGATACGGACCCAGTCCTCCGGGATGCGCGGGGCCGACGGCAAGCCCGCCGGGGTCTACAGCGCCTTCAGCGAGGTCCATGAGCAGATCGATCTGGAGCGGTCCATCGCGCTGAGCGAGGCGCTCTTCGACGACGCGTCCTGGGGTGTCGTGCTCGTCGACGTCGATCTGCGGCCGACGGTCGTCAATGGATACGCGGCGCGCGCGTTCGGTTCCGGGCGTGGCTCGGTGCTCGGCCGGCCGTTGGGCGAGCTGGTCGTGCAGGGCGTCGAGGAGGTGGAGGCCGCGCTCCACCATGTGCTCGCGGAAGGCGCGCCGAAGTCGCCCGCCGAGCTGTGGGTGTCGATCCCCGCGGCGGACGGGGAGCGGCGGCGCTGCTGGCGCAGCGGATTCCTGCGGCTGGCGTCCCCGCTGGCGGAGGAGCCGGTGCCACTGGGCGTGGGATGGATGTTCCAGGATGTGACGGAGTCGAAGCTGGCGGCCCAGGAGGCGGACCGGCTGCGGTTCCGTTCCAGCCAGCTCTACCGGGCGGGGCGCGCGGCGGCGGAGTGCGAGGATCCGCTGGAGGCGGCGACGGTCTATCTGGACTTCGCGCTGGCGGGTTTCGCGGATCACGCGCTGATCGATCTGGTGGCGGGGGAGCGGCCGGACGGCTCGGCGGCTCCCGTACGGCTGGTGCGGGTGGTGGAGACGCCGTCCGGTGGCGGGTCGGGGCCGGGCATGCCCGTCGAGACGGGCGGGATACCGGTGCGGTACGTGACCGGGCATCCGGCGCTCCAGGCGATGGACCGCAACGGCTCGGTACGGGCGAGCGCCCCTGGCGCCTCGGCCGGTTCCGGCGCCGCCGCGCCGGCACAGGCGCCGGGCGCCGTACCCTCCCCGGCCTGGGCGACCTCGCGGCAGTGGCCACCGGACTCGGTGCATGCTCTCTGTACGGTGCTGCGCAGCCGGGGCCGGTCGCTGGGTGTGGTGACGTTCCTGCGGGCAGCGAGCCGGTCCGCCTTCGAACGGCCGGACGCGGTGTACGCGGAGGATGTCACGATCCGTGTGGCGGCGGCCCTGGATCTCTTCGACGTCCTGTCCGACTGAGACGACGATCTGAGAAGGCGGCCTGGGGCGGCCTGGGGCGGCCTGGGGCGACGTTCTGGGACGGCGTCGCGGAGGTCGGGTGCCGGACGGCACGGGCGGCGTCGTACGTGCGCCGCCGCCGCGCGTACCGTCCGGTACTTCCCTTACTGACGTGCTGTCAGGACGCGCCCGCCTTGGGGCCCGCCGGGCCGCCCTCCCGGAGGGACGCCGCCTCCGGGGGAAGCATCCTGACCGGTTCCGTCTCCGCGTCGTTGTGCCGCAGAGCCCAGTTCTCCAGGGCGATGCGGCACGCGTGGTCGACATGGCGCAGGCCGGACAGATCCAGCTCGATGGGACGGTCCTTCGGCAGCGCCTCCAGCTGCTCCATGATGCGCGGCAGCCGCAGGAAGGTCGCGTTGCCGGTGACCGACACCACCATCCGGCCGCCGGTGAGTTCATGGACGTCGACATGGAGGTGGGAGATCTCCCACGCGGTCTTGACGACCGCCAGCAGCAGCCCGAGGACCACGCCCTCGAAGAGGTTCGTGACCAGGATCGCCAGCGCGGTGATGGCGAGGATCACCACTTCGCCGCGGTGCTCCCGCCACAGCGGGCGCAGATCCTTGACCGGTACGAGCTTGCAGCCCGCGTGCACCAGGACACCGGCGAGCGCCGCGAGCGGGATGATGCCGATCGCCGCCGGCAGCAGCGCGGCGAACAGCAGCAGCCACAGGCCGTGCAGGATCCGGGAGAGTGAAGTCCGCGCACCTGCCTGGACGTTGGCGGCGCTGCGTACGATGACCGCGGTCATCGGCAGCGCGCCGAGCGCCCCGCAGATCGTGTTCCCCACGCCCTGCGCCATGAGTTCCTTGTTGTAGTCCGTGCGCGGGCCGTCATGCATACGGTCCACCGCCGCGGCGCTGAACAGGCTTTCCGCCGAGGCGATCAGGGTGAACGCGAGCACGGTGCCGATGGCGGCCACGCTCGCGAGCTGCCCGAACTCGTCGAGTCCGGGCGGACGTATGGACTCCAGCAGCCCCTGTACCTCGACCTTGGCGACCCGCAGATCCAGCAGGAAGACCGCGGCGGTGGCCAGCGCCACGGCGGCAAGCGGGCCCGGGACCATGCGGGCCCCGGCCGGGAGACGGGGCCAGAGGACCAGTACGGCGATGGTCCCGGCTCCGATGAGGAACGCGGTCAGCGCCGTGCCGTCGGTGATGATGTCGACGGCCAGTCCGGGCAGCCCGGCGATCTTGTCGAGCCCGCCGGACGGCTGTGCGGTGTCGGCCATGGCGTACACCTGGCCCAGGATGAGCACGAGGCCGATGCCGGCCAGCATCCCCTGGACGACGGCGACCGAGATGGCCCGGAACCAGCGGCCGAAACCGAAGGCCCCGAGGGTCAGTTGCAGCAGTCCGGCCACCAGGACGATGGCGCCGAGTGTGCCGACGCCGAACTCCTTGACGGCTTCGTATACGAGGACCGTGAGACCGGCCGCGGGGCCGCTCACCTGAAGTGAGCTGCCGGGCAGGAAGCCCACGACGAGTCCGCCGACGATGCCGGTGACCAGACCGAGTTCGGCCGGGACACCGGAGGCGACCGCCACCCCCACACAGAGGGGCAGGGCGACGAGGAAGACGACGAGGGACGCGAGTATCTCGCGTCGAAGGACACGCTGGTCCTTCAGGAGTGGGAGGGAGAGCATGGCTGGTTGTCCTAGCTGTGCGGTCCGCGAGCGGACAGGAGGTGGGGAGAGATCGATACCGAGGCCGCCGTCACAGCGGTCTGAACTCCCCACCCAGCTCGGGCCGGTGGACGCTGATCGCGCCCGTGTCCACTTCGTAGTACCAGGCGTGCAAGGAGAGACGGCCCTCCGCGAGGCGTTCCCGCACGGCGGGGTAGCTCCTGAGGGTGTCGAGCTGGGCCGCCGCGTGGTGCCGCACGGCGTGGGCGAGACCGTGCGCCGACGGCAGCTCGGAGGCACCGAGGCCGAGCCAGCCGCGCACGGCGGGGACGGCCGACAGGTCCTCGCCGCGGACCATGGCGCCCACGGCGCCGCAGTGCGAGTGACCACAGACGACCAGGTCACGGACGTCGAGCACACGCAGCGCGTACTCGATGGTGGCGGTCTCGCCGCTGGGCCGGTCCGCGTCGTACGGGGGGACGATGTTGCCCGCCGTACGCAGCTCGAACAGCTCGCCGGGGCGGGCGCCGGTGATGAGGGAGGGGATGACACGGGAGTCCGAGCAGGTGATGAAGAGCGCTTGCGGCGTCTGCCCCGCCGCGAGATCTCGGAACTCGTCCGGGCGTTCCGCCACTTGCACGGTGAAGGAACGGGCGTTGTCGATGAGGGATTTCATGATGGCCTGCCTCCTGCACCCGCGGGCTTGCCGGGGCGCGGTGTGGTCGGGTCAGTGGGGGGTGAAACGGATATGCGAGAACTGCGGGTTGAGCGAGAGGGTTGAGGCGTGAGGGTCGAGCGTGAGGGTTGAGCGTGAGGGCGTCGCGCCCTGCCGGATCGCGGCAGTCGGGAGGCCGGCGTCGCGGCTGCCCTGCGGTGGTCCGGGCGGCCGGGTCAGGAAGCGGTCGTCCCGCGTCTGACGGTGGACTCGCGGTCCAGTCGGATTCTCACAGCTCGCCCTTTCCGTCCTTCGGTCTTTCTGTGGTGCCGTGCGGGCGTGGCAGTACGTGCCGACGCGTCCGACACGTCGTCAACTCCGATGATGCTGCACCGGAGTCTCCCCTACTTTGCCTGAACATTACTTCTTTGTGAAAGATCAAAATTTCGCCAAGTGCTCCCATGGTGACGCAAAGTTGTGGTTCCTGGGCATGGGAACGGGCTGGGGCCTGCGGGAATGTCCCCCGCGGGCCCCAGATGTCACTCTGATGTCACTCTCGGTTTCCGGTGAGGCGTGTGTCGCATTTCTTTCTGCACACGCGTCGCTTTACCGTAAATACGTTCTAGTGACGGTAGAAGATCCGGTCGCCGTACTCGGTCATGACCCTGCCATTCCACTCGGTCCCGCCGTCGACATTCCCCGAGCGCAGAAGCGGGGGTTCGATTCCACGTTCGGCCAACTCTCCGGCGGCGGCGGCCATCATCGCCTGCATCAGGGCGCTGGTGACGACGGTCGAGGCCGGCGCGAAGGGAGCCTCGATGCCGTCGGCCGTCAGTTCCGCGTCACCGACCGCGATCTTGCTGTCCAGCACGATGTCGCAGTGGTCCTTGAGATAGGTCCCGGTGAGATGCCGTGACTTGGTCTCCGTCGCGTACGCCACGGACGTCACGCCGATGACCTTCAGCCCCAGCGCCCGCGCGTTCATCGCCATCTCGACGGGCAGCGCGTTGCGTCCGGAGAGGGAGATGATCACCAGCAGGTCCCCGGCGCGGGCGGGGCTGGAGTCGAGCACGGCGCCCGCCAGCCCGTCGACCCGCTCCAGCGCGGAGCCGAGGGTGGCCGGCATGACATCGACGCCGACCACGCCGGGCACGGTGAGCAGATTCATCACGGCGAAGCCGCCGGCCCGGTAGACGACGTCCTGCGCGGCGAGGGAGGAGTGCCCGGCGCCGAAGGCGAAGAGCCGGCCTCCGGCGGCGACGGTGTCGGCGACGGCGGTTCCGGCGGCGGCGACGCCGGCGGACTCCTCGTCGCGTACCCGCTGGAGCAGACCGATCGCCGCATCGAAGAACTGACCGGCCAGGTTGCTCTCGCTCATCGAGGAGGCCCTTCCAGGGTGGGGTTTCAAGGGCGGAACAGGTGGGTGGCGCAGAGGAGGGAGCAGGGGTGGATCAGGGGTGGATCAGCGCTGGAACCGGGGCGGGACGGGGTCGGAGCGGGGGCGGGGCGGGCGCGGGGAATGTCTGTGCCGCGGATCACGTTGAGGTCTGGACCATTGCTCTGTCAATACGGCGACTCGACATGGCTGTCCCGCCGCATCGGGATCCCGCCCCCTTCCGCTCTCCACAGCACGGCACGGTTGTCGGTGGTATGCGTCAGAATTGAGTCAGGGCCAGCGCACGATTTATCGAGGGGCATGTATGTCCGGACTGATCGACACGACGGAGATGTACCTCCGCACCATCCTTGAGCTGGAAGAGGAAGGTGTGGTCCCAATGCGCGCCCGGATCGCGGAGCGGCTCGACCAGAGCGGGCCGACGGTCAGCCAGACCGTGGCCCGGATGGAGCGCGACGGACTGGTGCAGGTCGCGGGTGACCGGCATCTGGAGCTGACGGAAGAAGGACGCCGGCTGGCGACGCGCGTCATGCGCAAGCACAGGCTCGCCGAATGTCTCCTGGTCGATGTGATCGGCCTGGAGTGGGAGCAGGTGCACGCGGAGGCGTGCCGCTGGGAGCATGTGATGAGCGAGGCGGTGGAGCGGCGCGTGCTCGAACTGCTCCGCCACCCGACGGAGTCGCCGTACGGCAACCCGATCCCGGGCCTGGAAGAGCTGGGCGAGAAGGCCGAGGCGGACCCGTTCCTGGATGTGGGGTTGGTGAGCCTCGCCGAGCTGGATCCGGGTGCCGAGGGCAAGACGGTCGTGGTGCGGCGGATCGGTGAGCCCATCCAGACCGATGCCCAGCTGATGTACACGCTGCGGCGCGCGGGCGTACAGCCCGGCTCCGTGGTGAGTGTGACGGAGTCTCCCGGCGGGGTATTGGTCGGGAGCAGTGGCGAGGCCGCGGAGCTTCAGTCCGAGGTGGCGTCGCACGTCTTCGTCGCCAAGCGCTGAGGCGCGCCGGGCCCCGTGCACCGGACCCCGTCGTCGAAGGAGCACCGTCCGTCGTCCGCGTAGGGGGGCGGGCGGGGCTCCGGCGATGGGGCGCTGATCGTGTGCGGACGCGCGCATCCGGCTGTGCGTGCCGGGGGTGCGGGGGTGCGTCCGCGAGGTGGGTGTACCGGGGTGAGCTGAGGCTTCCTGGCAATGGAGTGACTCAGGGGGGCGCTCCGTGGCCGGAGGGTATGCGCTTTCCGGCCTGAGGGGGCGACGGCTGGGCGTTCGCGTGCCAGTCTGTGGCAGAGGCATATGACCTGAGGTGCCGACCGGGGGTGCGGCTCCGGGTCGGTCCGCGGCCGGGAGGGAGCAGGGTGATGCGCCTGTGCGGGGGTGTGCACTGTGTGTCGCGGCTGGCGGACCGTCTGTGCGGACCGGTTCAGCTGTGTGATCCGCGCACTCCGCGCGGGCCCGGCGGTGCGAGCCGGGGTGTTGCGCGAGGGGGCGGCTCCGGCGCCTTTCGGCACCGGAGCCTGTCCTCCCCTGCGCTGACCCGGAGCCCCGAGCTCCCAGGGTCATTCCCCTCGGACCGTCATCCCCGAGCGGCCCGCCTCCCGGTGAAGATCTCCCCCGGGCCGCGTCCGGCAATCCTGGAGCGTGGTCACTCGAACGAGCGGTGTTGCGCGCGGGGATCATGTTTTCGAATGAGAGTTCGATAGTCTGGCATGGCTGGACGCATCGGAACGGGGCCATAGCGGAATCCGACTGACCACTCAGGACCGAAGGGGGTGCCGGGACGCATGGTGCGGCGCATCGATGTAACCGGAGCGGGCGGCGTACGTCTCGCTGCCTGGGAGTTTGCCGACCCGCCCAAGCGACGCGAGGAGACGGAGCGGGCCTCCGGCGTCTTATTGCTGCACGGCCTCATGGGCCGCGCCTCGCACTGGGCGGCCACGGCGCGCTGGCTCTCGGAGCGGCACCGCGCGATCGCGCTCGATCAGCGCGGCCACGGCCGCAGCGACAAGCCCTCCGAGGGGCCGTTCACGCGCGAGGCGTACGTGGCCGACGCCGAGGCCGCGATCGAACAGCTCGGGCTGGCTCCCGTCACACTCGTCGGCCACTCGATGGGCGCGCTCACCGCCTGGCAGCTCGCCGCCAAGCGCCCCGATCTGGTCCGGGCCCTGATCATCTGTGACATGCGGGCCTCGGCGCTGGGGGCGGCGTCCCAGCGGGAGTGGGCGGACTGGTTCCGGGCCTGGCCCGTTCCGTTCGCGACGCTCGCCGACGTACGGAAGTGGTTCGGCGAGGACGACCCCTGGGTGGAGCGTCCCACGCCGGCGCGCGGCGAGTTCTTCGCCGAGGTGATGAAGGAGTGCGCGGACGGCTGGCGTCCGGTCTTCGCACGTCGCCAGATGCTGACGTCCCGGGAGACCTGGGTCCATGACGCGCACTGGGAGGAGCTGGCGCAGGTCCAGTGCCCCACCCTGGTGGTCCGCGGTCTGGACGGCGAGCTGGGCCGCGCGGAGGCGCAGGAAATGGTGCGGGTGCTGCCGCGCGGCCAGTACGCGGAGGTGACGGACGCGGGTCATCTCGCCCATTACGACCAGCCGGAGGCCTGGCGGGCGGCGATCGAACCGTTCCTGGACGGCGTGCTGACGCCCTGATGTGACGGTCACGTCGGGCGGGGGGGCGGGGGAGGGCGGCTCGGGCGCCGTCAGCCCTTGCTGACCGCCGTGAGGATCTCCGGTAGCCGCGCCGCCGTCCGAGGAGCCGCCAGCCGGAGGCCGCCCGCCACCGCCAGGGCCCCGTACGCCGTACCGGCCGGGAGCAGCAGCCACGCCCATTCGTCCGCGCCGGAGACATGGACCCAGATCGCCAGCGCGAGCACGGGCGCGCACAGCAGTGCCGCGCCGAGCATGCCGCCGAGGATCGAGATCCAGGCGAGTCCGGCCTGGCCAGGGGCGACGTTCTTGTAGCCGCTGTCCTGCGGTATCGAGTACGGGAAGCGCGCCGAGGCGACCGCGCCCGTCGCCAGCATCGCGCCGAGCAGCGCGAAGGACAGTCCGAGCGCCTCGGGCAGGGCCTGCCAGTCGCCCAGCAGCGCCGCCGTGGCCACGGTCACCAGCGCCGAGTACGGCAGCGTGATCACCAGCAGCGCCAGCGCACGCGCGCGCAGTTCGAGATAGGCGTCCCGTGTCGAGGAGATCGTCAGGGCCACCATCCAGAAGGCGGAGGTGTCCTGGCCGAACTGGTTGTACATCTGGATGCCGAGCATGCCGGCCGCGAAGCACGCGAAGTAGATCGTGCCCGTGCCCTGGAGCGCGTTGAACAGCGGCACGATCAGGCCGATGGCCAGCGAGGTCACCCAGGCCGCCTTGGTCTTCGGGTCGCGCCACACGTAGCGCAGACTGCGGAGCATCACCGTGCCCGTACGCCCCTCGGGCAGCAGCCGCCCCGGCTGCCACACCGACTCCTTGCGGGCCGGTTCCGCCGCCGCGAGCGTCGAGCCGTCGGGGGCGGTCATCAGCTTCACCAGCGACCGCCGCCACGCGTACAGCAGGGCCGCCAGCGCGGCCACCGTCAGCAGCAGCTGGGCCACGGCCCGCCCGTACGCGCCCTCGCTCACCGACTCCACCGCGCCCAGCGCGGACGCGGGCGGGAGCCACCGGATGACCCGCGCCGCCGGATCGAGCGCGGCGAGCCCGCCCGCGTCCCCGAGCCGCTGGGCGCCGAAGTTGACGACCTGGATGCCCACCGCGATCACCAGACCGCTCAGGACGGCCAAATCACGGCCCTTGCGCGAGGTCAGCAGCCGGATATTGGCCGTCGCGACGGCGCGCGCCAGCGCCACGCACATGAGCAGGACCAGCGGCACGGCCAGGACCGAGACGGCCACGGCCGCCGCGCCGTGGGCCGTCGCCGTCGCCGAGCCGACCGCCAGGCAGAGCGTGAAGAGCGGTCCGATCCCCACCAGCGACGCCGCGAGCAGCGCCCCGACCAGCGGTCGCGGGCGCAGCGGCAGCATCACCAGCCGGGTCGGGTCGAGCGTCTCGTCGCCGCCGGGGAAGAAGAGCGGCATCACGGCCCAGCCCAGTGCCAGCAGCGCGGTCAGCAGCACGACCAACGTGCCCGCGTGCTCGTTTCCGCGCAGCAGGAGGAGGCCGAGGAACTGCGCCGCGGCGAGGAGCAGCGCGAGGACCGCCGACGCGATGTACGCGACCGCCCGGCCCGAGGACTGCCGCAGCCCGTTGCGCAGGAGGGAGAGCTTCAGCCGTACGAAGACGGGCGTGAGTGGGACGGGTGCGAGCGGGACGGGCGTGAGCGGGACGGGTGCGAGGGGGACGGGTGCGAGCGGGCTCGTGCCGGACGCTCCGGACGCTCCGGTCGCGGGGTTGTTCTCGGCCATGTTCATCGCGCGCCACCCAGCCAGTCCAGCGACTCCCCGGCGCCGCGTCCCTGCGCGCCCACCAGCTCCAGGAAGGCGTTCTGGAGGGAGGACGCGGCACCCCGTACCTCTTCGAGGGTGCCCTGTGCGCGGATACGGCCCGCCACCATCACGGCGACCCAGTCGCACAGCGACTCGACCAGCTCCATCACATGGCTGGAGAAGACGACGGTCGCGCCCGAGTCCGTATAGCGCTCAAGGACGCCGCGGATCGTCTGCGCGGAGACCGGGTCGACGCCTTCGAACGGCTCGTCCAGGAAGAGCACCTGGGGGTTGTGGAGCAGCGCTGCCGCGAGGCCGATTTTCTTTCGCATACCTGTCGAGTAGTCGACAACGAGTTTGTGCTGCGCGCCCGCCAGATCCAGTACGTCGAGAAGCTGAGTGGCCCGTTTGTCGACCTCGGCGCCCGGCAGCCCCCGCAGCCGCCCGGTGTAGCCGAGGAGTTCCCGCCCGGAGAGCCGCTCGAAGAGCCTCAGCCCCTCCGGCAGGACCCCGATCCGCGCCTTGACCTCGACGGGGTCCCGCCAGACGTCGTGTCCGGCGACCCGTACCCGCCCCTGGTCGGGCCGGAGGAGGCCGGTGACCATGGACAGGGTCGTGGTCTTGCCCGCGCCGTTCCGTCCGACCAGGCCGATGAACTGGCCCGCGGGCAGTTCGAGGTCGATGCCGGCGACGGCGATGTGCTCGCCGAAGCGCTTCCACAGCCCTTCGACCTGAACGGCGGGCTCGGCGCGGGCGGCCGGCTCGGCGCGGGCGGCCGGCCCGGCGCCGATGGGCTCCGTACCGGCGGTCGCCGCTGTCGGCCGCGCGCCGTCTGCCCTCTCGGCCCTCTCGGCCCTCTCGGCCGGTGTCCGATCCCGTGCCTGGTCCCGTGCCTGGTCCGGCATCGCGCACCGCCTTTCGATATCTCGTACAGATGTCCCCGTACCGCTACGGGGACCACCTTAAGTACGGGCGCGATGTATGGGCGCCGCCTATGCGCGGCGGGCCCGCTCCGCGGCGGCCTCCCGTCCGCACGCGTACGCCAGGGGACTCATCAGCTCCTCGACGTCCGGCAGCCAGCGGTTGGCGTGCGTGGGGTGGCGCGCCCACTGGACCGCGCCGCTGCCGCCGATCCGCGTCGGCGGGGCCGCCACGTACTCCCCCTCGCCCCGGGTGACCAGGTCGATCGTCTCGGGCGTCCAGCCCAGCCTCCGTACGAGATCCTTCACCTTGAGCACCGCCCCGGGCAGTACGAAGAACAGCATCCGCCGGTCCGGGGTGCGGGTCACCGGCCCGAGCGTCAGCTCCATCCGCTCCATCCGGGCCAGTGCCAGGAAGCCGGCGGACTCCGGTACGTCGAGCGCGTCGAAGGTGCGTCCCGTCGGCAGCAGGACCGATGCCCCGGGCTGTTTCGACCACAGTCTGCGCGCCGCGACCGCGCTGCCCGTCGCCTGGGCCGCCCAGTCGGGACCGGTCGCGTGCGCCCCCGGCGCAGGGCAGTCGGGCCGCTCGCACGAGCACATCTCCCGGCCGTCCGCCGCCTCCAGCCAGGTACCGGGGAACACGTCCCAGTGCCGCTCTTCCGCGTACCGCACCGCGCTGTCCAGCAGCAGGTCGCCCCGCTGCTGAGGGATGTGCGCGGTGCCCGTCACTCCGATGGTCTCTTCCACGAACAGCACAACTACCGCCGCCACCACGGGTTACGGGGTGCCCGTTACCACGCCGGGGAACATCCGCCCTGCATGCGGGGCGCATGGATGCATGGGCGGGGGCGCGCGGGAAGGGGTGGGCCGGTAAGGGGGTAGCCACCCTCGGGGGTCCGACAACATATGGGCAACGCGGGCGGCACGGGGGCGAGCCCCGTCGTGTTTACCGAAGTTTTCTGAGAATCCTCGAATTTTTCCGTTATCACCGAACATGTGCATTCTTTGCATATGTGATGGGCAGTGTTCAGCGAGCTGATCACTGCGGCCACAGGGGGTATCCATTGGCAGCCAGACCACTCGTCGCGCGCCAGCCGAACGAACGGCTCCAGGCGCTCATTCAGGAGGCTGCGTGTTCCAACGCCGGGCTCGCCCGGCGCGTCAACATGGTCGGCGCGGAGCGCGGGTTGGACCTGCGCTACGACAAGACCTCGGTGGCGCGCTGGTTACGGGGACAGCAGCCGCGCGGCCGGGCCCCGGGCGTCATCGCCGAGGCGCTGGGCCGGAAGCTGGGCCGTACGGTCACGATCGACGAGATCGGGATGGCGAACGGCAAGAATCTCGCCTCGGGCGTCGGCCTGCAGTTCTCGCCCACTGTCATGGGCGCGATCGAACAGGCCTGTGAGCTGTGGCGCAGCGATGTGGGCCGCCGTGACTTCCTCTCCGGCTCCGCGGTGGCGTCCTCGGCGCTCGTCGAGCCCAGCAGGGACTGGCTGATCACGGGCGCGGACCCGGCCGTCGCGCGCAACACCGGTGCGCGGGTGGGGGATTCGGATGTCGAGGCGGTACGGGCCATGACCGCGGCCCTCATCGATCTGGACCACCGTTTCGGCAGCGGCCATGTTCGTCCCGTCGTCGTCCACTATCTGAACAGCGTGGTCTCGGGCCTGCTCGCCGGTTCGTACCGGGAGTCGGTCGGCCGGCGGCTCTTCGCGGCGGTCTCCCGACTGACCGAGCTGGCCGGTTATATGGCGATCGACACGGGTCAGCCGGGTCTCGCCCAGCGCTACTACATCCAGGCGCTGCGGCTTGCCCAGGCGTCAGGGGACCGCGGCTACGGCGGCTATGTGCTGGCCGCGTCGATGAGTCATCTGGCGGCGCAGCTCGGAAACCCGCGCGAGATCGCGCAGTTGGCGCGGGCGGCGCAGGAAGGGGCGCGCGGGCAGGTGGCGCCGCGGGCGCAGGCCATGTTCTACGCGGCCGAGGCCCGGGGACACGCGCTGATGGGCGACGCCCGCACCTGCGAGGCGGTTGTCGGCCGGGCGATCACCACGCTGGAGCGCTCGGGCGACGCCTCGGGCGACGACCCGGACTGGATCGCGCATTTCGATCACGCGTATCTCGCCGACGAGTTGGCGCACTGCTACCGCGATCTGGGCCGGCCGGAGGCGGCGGCCCGGCATGCCGAGGACTCGTTGGCGGGCCATCCCGAGTCACGGGCCAGACGGCGGGCGATCGGACTCGTCCTGCTGGCCACGTCCCAGGTCCAGCAGCGGGAGGTCGAGGAGGCATGCCGGACCGGCACACGCGCGGTGGAGCTGCTGGGCACGCTGCGCTCCAGCCGGGGCGCGGAGTATCTCGACGATCTCCAGCAGCGGCTGGAGCCGTACGCCAACGAGCCCGCGGTACGGGAGTTCGGGGCGCGGCTGGAGATCCAGGCGGCATGAGCGCGCCAGGTCCTGCCCGGTCGGTCTTCGTGGCCCACGCTTCGTGGCCCACGAGGGCCGACCGGACAGGACCTGGCGGAGCCCCGTGCGGGTGGCGCCGTGTGGGCGGCGTGGGGGGCGCGTGGGGGTGGCGTGAGGGTGATCAAGTCCGGGGCGGGACGGGCGAATTCGGACCCGTAATCAGCGTCTTGGGAGGATGAGTTGTTACAGGGCCGACGCGCGTGGCAGTGGCCGCGATTCACCCGGTAGCGTGAGCCGACGATTCGGTAGGTCTACACGTTCCACACGTAGGAGTCCTGGTGACGCACAGCGGACAAGGGGATGAGCCGCAGCACCCCGCCGCTCGCCCCGCGCACGAAGGCGTAGTGCTGCCCAGCGACGGCAGCGGGCCCTGGGTTCCCGGCTCGGCCGCGGACCAGGACCGGGTCGTGCCGACCGGCGGGCAGCCGTGGGGAGGGCCCTGGGGCCCCCAGGACGGCCACCAGGAGCAGCCCGGGTACGGCGGCGGCGCGCCGTCGGCCCCGCAGGGCGCACCGCAGTCGTACGGAGGGACCTACGGCCCGTCGTACGGGCAGCCGTACGAGCCGCAGCAGGGGCAGCAGCCGCAGCAGGGGCAGCAGGGCGGCGCCCCGCTCCCGCCGGCCCAGGGGCAGCAGGCCCCGGGACAGCCGTACGCGCCGTACCAGCAGTACCCGCAGGACCAGCAGTACCCGCAGGGGCAGCAGCTTTCGCACGGGCAGCAGCTTCCGCCCGCGCAGCCCGGGCCCTTGCCGCAGCCGCTTCCTCCGGCACAGCCCCACGCGCAGCCGTTGCCGCTGCCCGCCGAGGCGCCCGCGTCCGCGCCCGGCAGCGCGGACGCGACGCAGTATCTGCCGCCGGTGCCCGCGATGGGGGACTCGGACGCCACGCAGTTCATCGCACCGGTCCCGCCGGGCCCCGGCATGCTGCCGCCGGAGAGCGCCGCGGAGGCCACGCAGTACCTGCCGTCCGCCGCGCCGCCTCCGCAGGGCTCGGACGCGGACGCCACGCAGTTCATCGCACCCGTCCCGGCGCAGAACGCCCCGGCCGCGCCTCCCGGGGCCCCGTACGGCATCCGGCCCGGGGCTCCCGGCGACCGCCAGCCGCCCGCGGAGTTCGACAACCTCTTCCGTACGGACGGGCCGGGCGCGGGGCAGGGCGCGGAGTCGACGCAACAGATGACCCAGTTCGACGCGGGCCGGGGCCCGCGCCCGCCCCGGCAGCGTCAGCCGTACGGTTACCCGCAGCCGCCGGTCCAGCACCAGCCACCGCAGGGGCCGCCCCAGGGTCCGCCTCAGGCGTCTTCCCAAGGACCGTCCCAGCCCCGGGGCGCCGGACGCCGCAAGTCGTCCCGGGCCCCCATGATCGCGGCCGTCGTCGTCGGCTGCGCCGCCCTCGGCCTGGGCGCGGGCGCGCTGATGAGCAGCGGCGGCGACTCGCCCCAGGGCGACGACAGCAAGACGGTGGCATCGGCGAGTTCGCCCAGCACCGAACCCTCCACCCAGGCCGCCCCGGATCCGGTCAAGCAACAGGCCGAGTCGCTCGACAAGCTCCTCGCGGACAGCAACAACAGCCGCTCGGCGGTCATCAGCGCGGTCGAGGACATCAAGTCCTGCGACAACCTGGACCAGGCGGCCACCGACCTGCACGGGGCGGCCGAACAGCGCAGGGGACTGGTGACCGCACTGGAGGCGCTGACGCTCGACAAGCTGCCGAACCACACCGAGCTGACGTCCTCCCTCACCGACGCCTGGCAGGCCTCCGCCTCCGCGGACGACCACTACGCGGCGTGGGCCAAGCAGGCCAAGGGCAAGAAGGGCTGCAAGGACGGCCGCGCACGGACCACCTCGCAGGCGGCCAAGGGAAACCAGGCGAGCGGCGAGGCCACGGCGGCCAAGCAGAAGGCGTCGGGCCTGTGGAACGGCATCGCGAAGAAGTACGGCCTGACGGAGCGCGCCCCGACTCAGCTGTAGCCCTTGGCGGCGCCTCACCGCCCGCCGACGCCGTCCGGGCCGCCAGGGTCGTCCGGGTCGCCGGTTACCGACTCGGCGCCCGGCGGACAGCCGCCGGGACCCTGTGTCGCCGGACGATCCGCCACGGGCCGTTCGCGACGCGATCCGGGCGGCGATCGAGGCCGTCCTCACCGAAGTACCTGAGCGGGCGGAGGGGTTCCGGCCTCATGTCTCGGTGGCGTACAGCAACGGTGACGGCCCTGCGGCGGCTCTCCTTGAGACGCTCGGCGCGGCGCACGTTCCGTCGGCCCACGCGCGGATAGAGGCGGCCGAGCTGATCGTGCTGCACCGCGACAACCGCATGTACGAATGGCAGCCGTACGCCACTGTGGAACTCGGCTGAGCCTCACACGTACGCCCCCCGGCCCGGGGAAGCGCGGCCGGACAGGACCTAGTGCGAGCCGTTCAGCGTCTGGCCCACGTTCACGAAGCCCTTCTTCTCCGCCACCAGCTTTCCGTCGCGCACCACTTGGAACGTCACGTTCCCGTTCACGATCCGCGGAAAGCCCGGTGTGCCCAGCATGTCCTCGTAGCGCCAGCGCAGGGGCGGGGTCAGGCCGCCCGTGTCGACGCGTACCCCGCGGTCCAGGGTGTCCGCGATCTTGCCCGGCGTGATCGTTTCGCTGTTGATCGTCTCGATCACCGCCTTGAGGGTGGTGTACGCGATCCAGGTGGTCTGGGCGCCCGGGTCGGCCGGGTCGATGTCGTTGTCGCCGAAGGCGAACTTGTCGATCATGTCGCGCATCGGCTTCCACGCCGGGTCGCTCGACACCGGGTACCAGCCGGTGAGGTACGCCCCCTCGAAGGGGCCGTTCTTGCCGCCCGTGCGGTTGATCAGCGGCTGGCCGACGCTGCCGAGGACCGAGGAGACGCGGATGTCGAGGCCGTCCTCGGGGAGGCGTCGGTAGGAGTCGAAGAAGGTCTCCGTGCGGTCGCCGAGCACCGCGGTGACACAGCCGCCGTCCTCGGCGCTCTCGCGGGCGCGGCCGGCCTGGCCGGTGTAGTTGGTGGCGTCCTCCGCCGCGCGGACGTCGGTGGCCGGGCCGCGTTTGCCCTTGGCCAGGCCCGAGTTGAGCAGCTCGGGCAGATCGTCGCCCGAGATGGTGTCGGGCCGTACGAGCGCGGTTCTGTCGCAGTTACGGGCCAGTTGGAGGCCGTTGCCCGCGAGGAGCGCGGCCTGGCCGCCGTTGACGGGGTAGGAGAGGAAGCTCGTGAACTCCTCCTCCGTGACGCCGTATCCGCCGATGTACGGGATCGACGCGGCCTCCAGCGGCGCCATGAACTCCCGGCCGTGCTGGCTGTACGAGCCGACGACCGCGACGGCCTTCTCCTTCACCGCCCGGCGCGCGCACTCGGCGGCGCCCGCGCTGTCGTTGCGCTCGTTGCAGGTCAGCACGCGCAGCTCATGGCCGTCGATGCCGCCGGACGCGTTGACCCAGCGGGCGTACGCCTTGGCCATGGCGGGCATACCGGGCAAATTGGTGGCATTGGTACCGACCGGCGCCCAGGTCATGACCGTGACAGGCTCTCTGGAGCCCCCCGAGTCGCCAGGTAGAACGCCACAGCCGGTCAGCAGGGGGAGGAGCGAAACACCGGCCGCCGTCATGCAGAGGGCGCGGACCACACCCGACTGGAAGGGGCGGAGGGAGGAGGAGCGTCGCCTACCGGTCATAGTCATGCAGACTTCCGCCCTCCGAGTAACGCCGGAGTGAGCGTGGTTCAACGTTCGGTGTCCTGGAGGTGAATTACGGGGGCCCGACCGTACGCTCCCGCGCGGAACGTAAAGTCGTGGACTGTGCAGCAAGGTTCCGAGAACTCTTCCCGTCGTGCCCGTCGCTCCCCCACCATGGGCGGCATGCCGCTCAATGACATGCCGTGGTGGCGCTGGCGCAGCAATGTGCGCTCGGCGCTGCACATGCTTTCCGATCCCGTCTTCCACCAGGAGTACTGGCTGGCCGGCCTGGAGGGGTACGGCGACGTCACCGACGCCGTCTACCGGCTCGTCGAGGACACCTGGCTGGACAACTGGTCCGCCGAGAAATACGTCGGCACGATCTTCCGCGACTCGGGCGAGGCCGCCCTCGTCGATCTCGCCGTGCTCCGGGTGCTGCGCATCATGCACCAGGTCGGGGCGGACGCGCCCGTCTCCGCCTATCTGGAGCACCATGGCTGGCCGGAGGCGATACGGGCGGCCCGCGAGGCGCACGTACGGCTGGCGACGAGCGACGGGGACGATCCGGATGTGCTGCCGACCTCGCTGGATGTGCTGCGGATCATGACGCGGTCCGTCTGACCTCGCCGTGGCAGGGTGACGTCGCTCGGCGTCACCGGCGCGTCACCGGGGGCACCGGCGCAATGTCCACGTTCTGGCGGAATCCGGGGCGCGCGGGACAGATGTGGGATCCTCTGGGGTCATGACCATCGAGACGCCGCCACCCGTCGCCCCGCCGTCCGACCAGTACGTGCTCACGCTCTCCTGCCCGGACAAACAGGGCATCGTGCACGCCGTGTCGAGCTATCTCTTCATGACCGGCTGCAACATCGAGGACAGTCAGCAGTTCGGGGATCACGACACGGGTCTCTTCTTCATGCGGGTGCACTTCTCGGCGGAATCCCCGGTGACCGTGGAGAAGCTGCGGGCGAGTTTCGCCGCCATCGGTGACTCGTTCCGGATGGAGTGGGCGATCCACCGCGCGGACGAGCGGATGCGGATCGTCCTCATGGTCAGCAAGTTCGGCCACTGCCTGAACGATCTGCTCTTCCGGGCCGGCATCGGCGCGCTGCCGGTGGACATCGTGGCGGTCGTCTCGAACCATACGGACTTCGCGGATCTGGCCGCCTCGTACGACATCCCGTTCCACCACATCCCGGTGACCAGGGACACCAAGGCGGCGGCCGAGGCCGAGCTGCTGGAGCTGGTCCGCGCGGAGCGGGTGGAGCTCGTGGTGCTCGCCCGCTATATGCAGGTCATCTCGGACGATCTGTGCAAGCAGCTGAACGGCCGGATCATCAATATCCACCACTCCTTCCTCCCGAGCTTCAAGGGCGCCAAGCCGTACCACCAGGCGCACGCGCGCGGGGTGAAGCTGATCGGCGCGACGGCGCACTACGTGACCGCCGATCTCGACGAGGGCCCGATCATCGAGCAGGAGGTCGAGCGCGTCGGCCACCAGGTCACGCCCGCGCAACTGGTCGCGATCGGCCGGGACGTGGAGTGCCAGGCGCTGGCGCGCGCGGTGAAGTGGCACGCGGAGCACCGGATCCTGCTCAACGGGCACCGCACCGTCGTCTTCGACTGACCGGACCAGTCGGGCCGCGCTGACCGGATTGACCGGACCAGTCGGGCCGCGCTGACCGGATTGACCGGACCAATCGGGCCGCGCTGACCGGATTGACCGGACCAGTCGGGCCGGGCTGACTGACCGGGCCGGCCGGTCCTGACCATGAGGTCTTCAGAGACGGCTCAGCGTGGCCGCCGCGCACAGCACGTCCCTGATCGCCTCACGGTCACCCTCCTGCCCCGCCGCCGCGTCCTCCGGCGAGACCCGTCCGGCCACCAGCTGGCAGAACTCGACGCCGTCCAGCGCGACGTGCGCCACGGAACGCTCGCGCGAGCCCACCGCCGCCGGTGAGTCCAGCGCGATGAACCAGTCGCCGCCGCCCGCGCCCTCGATCTCCAGTCGCAGCGAGCGGCCTGGCGACCCCGCCGTCACCAGCTCACGGGCCGGTCCCGCGAGACCGCTCCGGCGGCGGATGGCCAGGGCGGCGGGCAGCAGCCGGGTCGCCAGATCGATCATCTCGCGCAGATGACCGCCGCTGGGCGGCTTGTACGGGTAGTCCACCGCGTCCGCGATGTCCGCGCCGTGCACCCAGCACTCGAAGGCGCGGTCGAGCAGCGCGTCGCGCAGGGGCAGCGCGAAGAACCCGTACGACACGGAGAGTTCGGCGACCCCGCGGCCGGCGAAGGACACCGTTCTGATGAGGGTGTGGCTCTGCCGGCGCCAGGGCTCGTGGATGGTGCGGGTCGGCGGAGGCTTCGCGGCCTGCCAGAAGCTCTCCGTACGCTCGGTCGGGTGGACCGGAGCGTCGGAGCCGAGCGGGTCGTCGAGCCCGAGGGAGGCGGCGACCAGGCCGTCGACGGTCATCAGATGGCCGATCACCCCGGCGACGGTCGTCCGGCGGGAGACGGTTCCCCCGTCCTCGTACCACTTGAGCCGTACGGGCGCGTGCCACTCGGCGTCGCCGATGTCCCGCAGGAGCGCGTCGAGCCGCGCGGTCTCGGCGTCGTACGG
Source organism: Streptomyces sp. NPDC051662 (assembly GCF_040681655.1). Classification (NCBI taxonomy): domain Bacteria; kingdom Bacillati; phylum Actinomycetota; class Actinomycetes; order Kitasatosporales; family Streptomycetaceae; genus Streptomyces; species Streptomyces sp. NPDC051662. Next base: position 16,309 of record NZ_JBFAZD010000012.1, on the reverse strand, counting down.
GGCGGCCCAGCCGGGCACGGGGACACGGGCGGGCCGGCGGCCGAGAGCGTTCTCCAGTACGCGGGAGCGCAGCAGCGGGTCGAGGTCCAGGTTTCCATCGGCGTGCAGCAGCCCCACGGCGTCGCGCAGCCTGAGGGCCTCGTCCGCGCAGGGGGCGCATTCGGTGAGGTGCGCCTCGACGAGCGCGGTCTCCTCGGCGGAGCAGGCGCTCAGCGCCCAGGCCCCGAGCAGCGACATGAGCACTTTGTGCGACAGCGGCTCGGCGGCGGGCGGTGTTTCGCGCGCCCCGGCCGCCCCGGCCGCCTCGGGCACCTCCGGTCGCTCCGGTTCCGTCACGTCGTCCGGCGCCGTCCTCGGTGCCGGGATACGGAGGAAGGACGTCGGTTCGTCGTCCGGATCGCGACCGTCATGGGGGCCGCCGTCCAGGGGGCCCGTCACAAGGAACGTCCGGTTCCCGGCGGCGAAGAGCCGCTCCGGGCCTGGGTGTTGGCCGTGGAGAGCAGTTGCAGCCCGAGCCGCAGCCGGCGCCGCGCCTCGTCCTCCGTGACACCGAGGTCCGCCGCGGTCTGGCGGTAGTCCCTGCGCTGGAAGTACGCCAGCTCCAGCGCGTCCCACAGGGGCGTCGGCATCGACCTGACTATGTAGTCCGCCCGCGCGGCCACCGAGACCTGGCTTATCCGCTGCTCCAGCTCCTCCGCCGAACCCTCGCCGCGCGCCTCGTACGCCTCCGCTTCCGTACGCCGGAGCCGCTGCACGGCCAGCCGCTGTGTGACTTTCGCCACCCAGGAACGTATGGAGCCCTGTTTGGGGTCGTACGTGTCCGGGTTCTCCCAGACATGACCGAAGACCTCGCGGGTGACCCGGTTCGCCGCGTCGTCGTCGTCGAGCACCCGGTGGGCCAGGCCGTGCACCAGCGACGCGTACCGGTCGTACAGCTCACCGAGAGCCGCCGCCTCGCCCCGCGACAACCGCTGGTGCATCCCGCGGTCCCACCGGGGCGGTGTGTCCTTCGCCATGCGACCCCCAGCCCTGTTCCTCCGTGCGCCTGCCTGTGCCTCCGGCCGTTCCCCTGCCCCCGTCCACCATCATGTCGAAGCCCGCCGGCGGCCACCATTGGCCACCGTTCCTTCGAATGTAGTGGGCGCCGCCGACAACGCACTCCCCTTTGCCCAAGTGCGCCCCCGAGGCGCTCCTGTGGGCGTGGGCACGGGCCTGGCGCGGGCGGCGGCGGGCGGTGCTGGGGGGCGGAGTGACGTTTCACAACGTTTCACAAGTGCGCGGCGGGGCAGTGGCGGGATGAGGAACGGCAACTTCCGGATCAGCCCAGGAACCCGACGAAAGGTCCAGGCGCGTGACACTCACGATGGAGGAGTCCGAGCAGGGCCCGTGGACCGTACTGCACGTCACCGGCGAGCTGGATCTCATGACGTCGCCCGAGGTCCGCCAGCGGGTCCACGACGCGGTGGCCGCCGGGCGCCACGCACTGGTGCTCGATCTCTCCCGGGTGTTCTTCTGCGACTCCAGCGGGGTCGGCGTGCTGATCGCCTCCCGCAGACTGCTCCACTCCTGCGGGGGCAGACTCCATGTCATCCTGCCGGCCCGTGGCGCCGAGGCGGGTTCGCATGTCAACCGGGTGCTGGCCGCGCTGGGCGTGCGCCGTCTCTTCGAGGTCTACCCGGACGTGCCCGCGGCCGTCGACGACACGGTCCAGCCGCTTTCCGCATAGCGGCTCCGCGCGTAACGGGGCACATCGCGGCCCCCGGCCGTCGTACGCTCCGGGGATGGACAGCGCAGAGTACGAGGCCAAGATCGCCTCACGGTTCGCCGCCTTCGATCAGGACGGCAGTGGGTACATCGACCGCGAAGACTTCAGCGGAGCGGCGGCGGCGCTGCTCGCCGAGTTCGGTACGACGGCACGCTCCGACAAGGGACAGGCACTCTACAGCGGGGCCGAGGCGTTCTGGCAGGGCATGGCCGGGATCGCGGATGTGGACGGTGACCAGCGGGTCAGCAGGCAGGAGTTCGTCACCGGCGCGGTGAAGCGGCTGCGGGACAACCCGGAGCGGTTCGCGGAGATCGCCCGTCCGTTCCTGCGTGCCGCGATCGCCGTGGCCGACGAGGACGGCGGCGGGGTGACCCGGGCGTCGGCCGAGCGCGCGCTGCGGGTGCTCGGTGTCGAGCAGGAGGTGGCGGCCCAGGCGGCGGCGGAGCTCGACGTGGACCACGACGGCAGGATCCATGAAGGAGAGATCCTGACCGGCTTCGTGGCGTACTACGTGACGCCGGAACCCTGATGAGCGTCCCGGGGCCGGTGGGCCGGCCCCGGGTGCGGTGACTCCCGTGGGGCGAGGTGACTTCCGTGGGCGCGATGACTCCCCCGGGGCATGGCAGGGCAACTCCCCACTCACAGCTCTGGCCTCAGCGCTCTGAACGCGTCACCGTCCGTGGCCGGAACACGGCGGTCGAGGTCGATACCGGGTTGTGTCCTGGCGGCGGGCCGTCACAGGCCGGAGTCGTGTCCGCCCTCCGGTACGCTCCGTGGGGTGCGAGAGGTTGCGAGGCGCGACGGTCGCGGTGCTGCCGGTACGGCGGCTCCGGGAACACGAATGTGCGCCGCTCGCGCGGTACGAAGGCGCCGTGTGCGCCCGTGTTCGACTCCCCGCGACGCGCGTCGCACAGTATGCACCACGCGTACTCCTTCGCGCTGGAATATGCCCGAAGCGCTTGTTGCGGTGACTGTACGTCAACCATGCTGTCTCGCAAGGAAATCACGTTCCGTGACTCTTGAGACTCTTGTGACTCTGTTGAGGACCTTGTCGAGGCGCGAGGCGATGTGTCCGCCGGTTCGGATGGTGTGAGCGGTGCAGGTGCTTCAGGTTCAGTTGGAGGTCGGGCCGGATCCCGCGGAGGTGGGGCGGGCCCGCAGATGGGCCCGTTCCAGGCTGGCCGGTTCCGGCATAGAGGATGACGAGCCGGTCGCCGAGACGCTGATCCTGCTCATTTCGGAGCTGGTCACCAATGCCGTGGTGCACACCGGCTGTCCGGCCGTGCTGCGGATGCTCTTCGGCGCGGGAGCGGCCGAGGCAGGGACGGTACGGGTGGAGGTCGCCGACAGCAGCGCCTGCCCGCCGCGCCCGCGCCACGCGGACGGCGAGGACACCAATGGCCGCGGGCTGGAGCTGGTCGACGGTCTCGCCGACCGGTGGGGCTGGCAGCCGGAGGGCGCGGGCAAGCGCATCTGGTGCGAGGTCGACAGAAGCGCGCCGGGGGTGGCGGCCGAAGCGTATGCCCCTGCCGCGTATGAACCCCCATGCGCTGTCCCGCGCCCCGCGTGACGCGTGGTTCCCCCGGATCGCCGCGTACCGGTTGGACAGGGCGTACCGGTCGGACAGGGCGTACCGGGAGGACGCGGTCTACCGGCCCGAGCCGGCTCCCGCGCGGAACGTACGCCGGTAGACCGTCGGCGGGACCCCCAGCGCCGACTGGAGATGCTGGCGCATCGACTGCGCCGTGCCGAACCCCGCGTCCCGCGCCACCTGATCGACCGACAGGTCCGTCGACTCCAGTAGCTGTCTGGCCCGTTCGACCCGTTGCAGCACCAGCCACTGCCCGGGGCTGATCCCGGCCTCCTCGCGGAAGCGGCGTGTGAACGTCCGTACGGACATCGACTCCTGTTCCGCCATGTCGCGCAGCTGTATCGGCTCGTGGAGGCGCTCAAGGGCCCATCCGCGGGCGGTCGCGGTGGTCGCCAGCTGCGGTTCGGGGACCGGGCGTTGGACGTACTGCGCCTGGCCGCCGTCCCGGTACGGCGGGACGACCGTACGCCGCGCGACGTCGTTGGCGACCGCGGTGCCATGATCGCGCCGGACGATATGCAGACACAGATCGATTCCGGCGGCGACCCCGGCGGAGGTCAGCACATCACCGTCGTCGATGAACAGCACGTCCGCGTCCACCTTGACCCGGGGGAACAGCCGCTGGAAGTGGGCGGCGGAGGACCAGTGGGTGGTGGCGGGACGGTCGTCCAGGACCCCGGCGGCGGCCAGCACATAACTGCCGGTGCAGATCGAGACCATACGGGTGCCCGGCCGCAGCCGGGAGAGGGCGGCGTGGAGTTCGTCGGTGAGCCTGCCCTCGTCGAAGACCGGACCCAGTTCGTAGGACGCCGGTATGACCACGGTGTCGGCGGTGGCGAGCGTCTCGGGGCCGTTCTCGACGAGGATCGCGAAGTCGGCGTCGGTCCGTACCGGCCCCGGTTCCCGGACCGAGCAGGTCACGATCTCGTACAGCGGCCGGTGGGAGGCGTCGCGCGCGCGGCCGAAGATCCGCTGCGGGATGCCCAGTTCGAAGGGGATCGCCCCGTCGAGGGCGAGGACGGCGACCCGGTGCGGGCGGCGGTCCGGCATGGTGTGCTCCCCTCTCCTCCGGACTTCGCGGTCCGTTCCACGGAAAAGCTCTGGTGGTCCAGACCTTTACTTGATATCAGTCGCGTCTGTGACAGAAAAGCGCACAGTGGCTCCGGGCATTCCCGAACCGACCGCACCGCCGCACGAAGCCTCGCACGAAGCCTCGCACGAAGCCCCGCACGAAGCCCCGGCCGGAACAGCCCGGGAAGGGGCCGTCCGTACCCTCTGGAACCGTAACTTCCGGTTCTTCTTCCTCGCCCGTACCGTCGCGCGCTTCGGGGACGGCATGGTGCCGGTCGCCCTCGCCGCCGGTCTGCTCGACGCCGGGTACGGCGCCTCGTCCGTCAGCTTCGCGCTCGGCTCCTGGATGGCGTGCTTCGCGGGGTTCGTGATCGTCGGCGGTGTGCTGGCCGACCGGTTCACCCCGCGCCGGATGATGGTGCTGGCGGACGGCGTACGGCTGGTGGGTACGGCGGTGCTGGCCGTCGCCTTCGCCGCCGGAGCGCCCGCGCTCTGGCTCGTGTACGCGCTCAGCGCGCTCAATGGACTGGGCGCCGCGGTCTTCCAGCCGGGGGTGGCCAGCATGCTCCCGAGGCTGGCTCCCGATGTGCAGCGGGGCAACGCGGTGCTCCGGGTCGCGGAGTCGCTGATGACCATGGCGGGTCCGGCGGTCGCGGGCGCGCTGGCCGGCTTCGGCGGCCCCGGTCTGATCTTCGGGGTCAACGCGGCCACCTTCGGGATCAGCGGGATCTGTCTCTTCCTGATCCGGATGGAGTCGGTCGCGCCGGTGGTGACCGGGGAGTCGATGCTCTCCGAACTGATGGGCGGCTGGCACGAGTTCCGGGCCCGGCCCTGGCTGTGGGGGGTCATCGCCGTCTGGTCGGTGTACGGCATCACGGTGCTCGGCCCGATCACACCGCTGGAGGCGGTCGTCGTCACCGAGCGGCACAGCTCGGCGATGTTCGGTCTGATGATGACGGTCCAGGGCGCGGGCAGCGTGGCGGGCGGGCTGCTGGCGATGCGGCTGCGGCCGGTCAGACCGCTGTTCGCGGGCGCGCTCGCGCTGTTCGGGGTGATCGCGAACGTACTGGTCCTGGCGTACGACGTGCCGGTGCCGCTGCTGGCCGCCGGCTTCTTCGTCGGAGGTGTGTCGCTGGCGTTCTGGCTGGTGATGTGGTCGACGACGGTGCAGACGCAGATCCCCGACGCGGCGCTCAACCGGCTGCACGCGTATGACGTGGCGGGCTCGCTGATCATGCTGGCGGTGGGGCGGGCGCTGGCCGGGCCGGTCGCGGAGGCGGTGGGGGTACGGGAAGTACTGGTGGCCGGGGCGGTGATCAATGTGGGGGTGTGCGCGGTGCTGCTGGCGGTACCGGCGATCCGGGGCCTGAAGCGCGTGGCATGAGGCGGGCGGCGATCTCGTTCACGGATGGTACGAGGGCGTGGCCCGATCCTGACGAATGCTGACCGTCGGGCCACTCGTTCCTCGCATGGCCCCCTTGGATGCTGTCCGACGTGACCCAGACAACCGACCTCGCCGCACAGCCCGACCCGCCCGAGCCCTCCGCGCCGTCTGCGCCCGCCGGGCCCTCCGCGTCGCCCGCGTCCCCCGCGCCCCGCGCGCCGGGGCGCGTCCACCGGGCGTGGTTCGTCGCCGTCGTCACGTTCGTGACGATCATCGGCGCGGCGGCGTTCGCCTCGCTGCCCGGTCTGCTGATCGAACCGCTGCACACGGAGTTCGACTGGTCGCGCGGCACGATCGGCTTCGCCGTCTCGGTCAATCTCGCGCTGTACGGACTGACCGCGCCGTTCGCCGCGGCGCTGATGGACCGCTTCGGCATCCGCCGGGTCGTCGCCGTCGCGCTCACCATCATCTCGGCCGGTTCCGTGCTGACCGTATGGATGACCGCGGCCTGGCAACTGGTGCTGTACTGGGGCGTTCTGGTCGGTCTCGGCAGCGGTTCGATGGCGCTGGCCTTCGCCGCGACGGTGACCAACCGCTGGTTCGTGGCGCGACGCGGTCTGGTCACCGGCATCCTCACCGCGGCGGGCGCCTCGGGGCAGCTGGTGTTCCTGCCGCTGCTCTCCTGGCTGGTGGAGCACCACGGCTGGCGCCCGGCCGCCGTGACGGTCTCGCTGGCCGCGCTCGCGGTGGTCCCGTTCGTCTGGCTGCTGCTGCGGGACCATCCGGCGGATGTCGGGCTGCCCGCGTACGGTGCGAAGACGTTCGTACCCAAGCCCGCGCCGGTGCCCGGGGCCGCGCGGCGTGCGGTCTCGGTGCTGTTCTCGGCGGCGCGTACGGGACCGTTCTGGCTGCTCGCCGGGACCTTCGCGATCTGTGGCGCCTCGACGAACGGCCTGGTCAAGACCCACTTCGTACCGGCCGCACATGACCACGGCATGCCGATCACGGCCGCCGCCTCGCTGCTCGCGGTGATAGGCGTCTTCGATGTGGTCGGCACGATCGCCTCCGGCTGGTTCACCGACCGCTTCGAGGCGCGCAGACTGCTGGCGGTCTACTACGCGCTGCGCGGTGTCTCGCTGCTCTTCCTGCCCATGCTGCTCGCGCCGTCCGTCCATCCGCCGATGATCTTCTTCATCGTCTTCTACGGCCTGGACTGGGTCGCCACCGTCCCCCCGACGATCGCCCTGTGCCGTGAGCACTACGGCGAGGACAGCGCGATCGTCTTCGGCTGGGTCCTCGCCTCCCATCAGGTCGGCGCGGCGGTGGTGGCCTTCGCGGGCGGTCTGGCGCGGGACGTGTTCGGCTCGTACGACGTGGTCTGGTACGCGTCGGGGGCGCTGTGCGCGGCGGCGGCGCTGATGGCGCTGGTGATCAGGCGCAGGCCGGTGGTGGCGCCTGCGACGGTTTGACGGTTCGGCGCGGCGGGCGGAGCGGGGGTGAGTGGGGGAGGCGTGGTCAGCGGGGCAGAAGGGACCGGTGCGACCGGCGTGACCGGCGCGCCCGGCCGGACCGACGGGCGGATGTGGTCCCCTCGGCCAGGACCTTCGCAATCTTGCGCGCGTCGATCGCCATCTCGCGGAGGTTGCCGCTGATCGGTTTGGTGAAGCCGATGAAGTAGAGCCCCCGCGCCCGCTCCGGGGTGCGACCGCCGTGGGTCACCGGCCGCCCCCGCTCGTCCAGTACGTCCAGATGCCCCAGCAGGTCTTCCAGGGCCCGGCGGTAGCCGGTCGCCGCGATGACCACCTCGGGGGTGATCCGGGAGCCGTCCGCCAGCACGACCTTGTCGGCCTCGAAGGACTCGACCGCCGCCACCGGTTCGACCCGGCCCTTGCGCACCGCCTTGATCAGACCCACGTCCTGCACCGGGATCGCCCCCTCGCGGACGCGTGAGTAGAGGCCCGTCTCCGGGCGCGGCAGTCCTTTCGCCGACAGGTCGGGCACCGATAGCCGGGCCAGCGCCCGCGCCGCCCGGTCGACCAGCCGGACCGGCAGCCGGCGGACCAGCACGGCCGTCGCCTGGGCCGGCCAGCCCAGCGTGGAGCGGCGCACGATGTGCGGGGCGGTACGTACGGCGAGGCGCACCCGCGCCGCGCCGCCCTCGACGAGGTCCACGGCGATCTCCGCGCCCGTGTTGCCCACACCGACGACCAGGACGTCCTTGCCCGCGTACGGCCGGGCGTCGCGGTACTCGCCCGCGTGCAGCGACTCGCCGCCGTACGACGCGGCGCCCGGCCAGGACGGCAGCCACGGGGTGTGGTTGTAGCCGGTGGCCACGACGACGGCGCGGCCGGTCAGTTCCCGGCCGCCGGTCGCCCGCAGCAGCCAGCCGGTCCCGTCGGGGGAGCGCTCGACCCGGGTGACCTCCACGCGGGTGACGATGTCCAGGCCGTGGAACTCCGCGTACTTCTCCAGGTAGCGCACCAGGCGCGCGCGGGGCACCCAGCGTCCGAACGAACGCGGGATCGGCAGCCCCGGCAGGGCCGACATCCGGCGGGTGGTGTGCAGCCGCAGCCTCTCGTAGTGGCGGCGCCAGGAGGCGCCGACGGCGTCGGACTTCTCCAGTACGACGGCCCGTACGCCCTGTTCACGCAGTGCGGCGGCGACGGCGAGCCCACCGGGGCCGGCGCCGATGACATACACGGGAAGGCTGTTGGCGCGGCCGGAATCGTCGGACATGAGAGCTGAGCGTAACCGGATCCTCACTTGTTGGGTCTCGGTCAAGACGGGAAAGGGTTGCGAATCGATCACATCCGCCGTCCCGCTGCGCCGACCCTCAGGGCCAGAGCAACTCCCTTACCCACAAGCCCCCTTCGCGCCGGTAGCGCAGCCGTACATGCTGTCTGCGCGCGTCGCCCTGGAAGAACTCCACCTCGTCCGGCACGAGCGTGTACGCGGTCCAGGACCGTGCCTCCGCGTCCGGCTCGCGCCGCGCCCGCTCCCACGCCGCCGCGCTCGCCTCCGCCAACTCCTCGGCCGAACCGAGGACTTCGCTCTGCCGGCCGACCAGCGCGGAGGCCAGCGCGCCCGTCGAACGGACCCGCAGATCAGCGCCGCTCTCCTCGGCGCCGGCCGTACGCACCCCACCCCGCAGGCGTACGGCACGTCCCTGCGCCGCCCAGTAGAAGCCGAGCGCGGCCTCGGGGCGCGCGGCCAACTGGCGGCCCTTGCGGCTGGTCGCGTGCGAGGCGAAGTGCCAGCCCCGTGCGTCCGCGTCATGCAGCATCAGGGTCCGTAGGTCGGGCCGGCCCTGTTCGTCGGCGGTCGCCAGCGTCATCGTGTGCGGCTCCGGCTGTCCCGCGGCCACCGCCTCGGCGAACCAGCGGTGGAACAGCGGCAGCGGCTCGTCGGGCGCGCCGGCCGGATCGAACGCGGGCAGTTCGGTGTCCCAGACGGGCTGGGCGCGCAGCAGGGCGCGGAAGGTCTCTTGTCGCCGGTCGTCGTCCACGCGGGCCATTCAACCTCGTCCCTGTCCCCGCCCACATCACTACACTCGGAGTGGTCAGAGCTCCGTGTGGTTCGTGACCCGGAGTGGTGCGAGAGGGAGGACGGAAACCCCGTATGCGGCAGAACCTGGCCCGGCGCGCGGCACTTGTGGACGCGGCCATCGAGGTGCTCGCCCGTGAGGGCGCCCGAGGGCTGACCTTCCGGGCTGTGGACACCGAGGCGCGGGTGCCCAACGGCACCGCGTCCAACTACTTCGCCAGTCGCGACGATCTGCTCACCCAGGCCGGCGGCCGGATCTACGAGCGGATGCGCCCGGACGACGCGACGATGGCGGCGATGACGGAGGGGCCGGCCACCCGGGAGCGGGTCATGGGGCTGGTCCGTGAGGTGGTGGAGCGCGTCGCCGCGTTCCGTACGGGCTATCTCGCCCTGCTCGAACTGCGGCTGGAGGCCACCCGTCGGCCCGCCCTGCGCGCGGTGCTCACCGAGCGCGTCCGCACGGATGTCGAGGCCAATGTCCGGGCCCATCTGGACGCCGGTCTGCCCGGCGACGCCGAGGCGGTGAAGATGATCTATCTGGCCACCAACTGGCTGGTGGTGGAGCAGCTGACGCTTCCGGGGGTGTTCCCGGCGGAGGAGGCGGGTGCGCTGATCGGGGCGCTGGTGGAACGGCTGCTGCCGCCGGCATGACAGAACGGGGGAGGGGCACGCGGTACGTACGTACCGTGGCCGCAGGCCCGGGCGCCGGCCCGCTTCGGCGGGTCACCTCAGCTGGAGCGCGTTGCCTCTGCGGAACGCTACTTCTGCGGAACGTTACTTCTGGGGGGCTTTACTTCGTGGGCTTCTTGCCGGTGACGCTCAGGTGGACCAACTGGGCGAGCGTCGGCCGCAGTTCGGCCTGCTTCACGCCCCAGCTCTGGAAGCCCTTCTGGTGCGAGGCGACCGAGGCGAGCAGCACGACCAGTGAGCCGGCGAGCGCCGCCGGACTGATGTCCTTGTCGACCCTGCCCTTGGACTGAAGCTCCTTCACGGACTCCGTGAGCGAGCTGGTCACGGAGTTCAGGATCTTCATACGGATCTTGTTGAACCGCTTGTCGCCCTCCGCCGCGCCCAGATCGACCACCCGGAGGATGGCGTCGTGTTTGCGCCAGAAGTCGAGGAAGCCGTCGACGAGTTCCTCGGACGTCTGCCAGCCGGCCTTGCCGGCCCAGGAGCGGCCGGAGACCAGCTCGGTCAACCCGGTGCCCTCCTTGGCCATTTCCTCGGCGATCTCAAGGACGGCGCCCTCGACGTCCGGGAAGTACTGGTAGAAGGTCGCGGGTGACGTGCCCGCCTTGCGGGCGACATCGATGACTTTGACGTCCCGGTACGGCGAGGAGCTGAGCATCTCGCCGAGGCAGTCGAGCAGCTTCTGCCGCGTCGCCTGCCCGCGTCGACCAGCCACGCGGCCGTCGACGGTGCGCACTTGTCCTGTCATGCAGTCAGCTTACCGAGGGGTGATCCGAGCGCGATTTGGCCGACTGCAAATGGGGAATCGGCCATCCCGGATGGGGAGCGGGCGGGGAGCGGATGGGGGGCTCGCGAGGAGATCCGGGAGGCGGACGACGCGGGCGCGGGCTTGAATAGTGTTATCAACAGCCTGTGGACAACTTCGGTGGATAACTCGGGGTGGCGGCGAGTTCACGCTGCGATAGTGAATCAATTGTTCTATTTATCCATACGGAAGGGGTCCGGGACATGGACGCATTCGCGGAAGGCACGCCGTGCTGGGTGGATGTGTCACTCCCCGATCTGGAAGCGGGCAAGCGCTTCTACGGGGAGCTGTTCGGCTGGACCTTCGGCCGGGCCAGGGGCATGGACGACGGGCACTACACCCTGGCGTTCAGCGGCGGGAGGCGCGTCGCGGGCCTCGTCGCCAAGCGGGACGGCCGGATGCCGACCGTATGGACCATCTATTTCGCCACCCCGGACGCCGACGCCCTCAGCGCGAGGATCAGGAGGGCGGGCGGCCAGCTGGTGCGGGAGCCGATGGCCGTCGGGCGGTTCGGTGTGATGGCGCTGGCGGCGGATCCGGCCGGCGCGGTCTTCGGGTTCTGGCAGGCGGGCGAGGACCTGGGCTTCGAGAAGACGGGCCGGCCCGGATCCTTCTGCTGGACAGAGGTCTATACGAGGGACAAGGAGCGCGTCGATCCGTTCTACGAGACGGTCTTCGGCTTCCGGGGCAGGGATCTGCCGGGCGACGGCATCGACTTCCGGCTGTGGTCCCCGGCCGGTTCCGCGCCGGGCGCGGAGAGCGCGATCGGCGGGCGCAGCGTGATAACGGACGCGTTCCCGGCGGAGCTGCCCGGCCATTTCCTCAGCTATTTCTCGGTCGACGACTGCGACGAGACGGCGGCGGCGGTCGTCCGGCTCGGTGGCAGGATCACCGCACCGCCGTTCGATATCGACCACGGACGGATGGCGGGGCTGCTGGACAACCAGGGCGCGTACTTCGCCGTGCTGGCCGAGCCGAAACGCGAGCCGAAACGCGAGCCGCAGCATGAGCCGCAACGCGAGCCGCAGCATGAGCCGCAACATGAGTCGCAACGCGAGCCGGAGCGCGAGCCGGAGCCCGCGCAGGGGCAGAAAGCGGGGCAGGAAAGCACAGGAGTGTCCGGATCGGGGTGAGACACCCCGATCCGCCCCCGGGTTCGCAACCGTCGCCTCCGACAGGAAGAATCAGGGGGCACGGGGCCGTACCTTTGTGGCCCGTACGGGGAGGTGGCACGCAAGTGGAGCAGCTGACGCAGCACGACCCGAGGCGCATCGGCCCTTTCGAGGTGCTCGGGCGGCTCGGAGCCGGCGGCATGGGGCTGGTCTATCTCGCGCGCTCGGCGTCCGGCCGCCGGGTGGCGATCAAGACGGTACGTACCGAGCTTGCCGAGGACCAGTTGTTCCGGGTCCGCTTCACACGAGAGGTGGAGGCCGCACGCGCCGTCAGCGGGTTCTACACCGCGGCCGTCGTGGACGCCGATCCCCGGGCCGCCGTGCCCTGGCTGGCGACGGCGTATGTACCCGCCCCCTCGCTGGAAGAAATAGTGAGTGAGTGCGGTCCGATGCCCGCCCAGGCGGTGCGCTGGCTGGCGGCGGGGATCGCGGAGGCGCTCCAGTCGATCCATGGCGCCAATCTCGTGCACCGCGACATGAAGCCGTCGAATGTCCTGGTGGTGGAGGACGGGCCGCGGGTCATCGACTTCGGTATCGCCTCCGGCGTCTCCAACACCCGGCTGACCATGACCAATGTCGCCGTGGGGACGCCCGCGTACATGTCGCCCGAGCAGGCACGCGACTCGCGCAGTGTGACGGGGGCCAGCGATGTCTTCTCGCTCGGCTCGACCCTCGTCTTCGCCGCCACCGGGCACGCGCCCTTCCATGGCGCCAACCCCGTCGAGACGGTCTTCATGCTGCTGCGCGAGGGCCCGGACCTGACGGGGCTGCCGGAGGAGCTGAGGCCGCTCATCGAGGCGTGCATGAAGATGGACGCCTCTCAGCGGCCCTCGCCCGCCGACCTCCAGGCCCAGCTGGCCCCGCATCTCTTCGCCTCGGGCAGTGACGACAGCGGCACGGCCTCGGCGTGGCTGCCGGATCTCGCCACCGCGATGATCGAGCGCCGCCGGGCCGGCGTCCGGGGGCCCGCGCCCGCCGCACGGCGCGCCGGTCCCGGTGCGGGGCCCGGCGCGGTCGCCGCCGTACCGCCGAGGCCCGCGCACGAGCCGCCGGTGCCCGCGCAGGCGGCCCCCGACTGGGACGCCGCGTGGCGGCCCGGCCCGGCGCGGCAGGGCGCCGGTGGTGGCGGTGGCGGGAACGAGAGCCAGCACGCCGGGCGGTCCGAGGAGTCGGCCGCGATGTCGCCGCCCGCGCTGCCGCACGCGCCCCGCTCCGCACCGCAGGACGGCCCGCTCAGGCTGCCGGGATCGCCGGTGCCGATCGGTCCGGGACCGCGGGTCGCGGACACGCGCGTCGGCGTCGGCGGCGCCGACGCGGGCCCCGCCACGGGCTGGATCCGCCCGCCCGCCGGGCTGAACGGTACGGAGGCGCTCACCGGCGCGGCCCCCGCCCCGGCCGCGCCGCCGGTGCCCGCGCCCGCCCCGCCCCCCGACGGCGCTCCCGGCCACTGGCGGCCCTGGCGGTTCCGGATGTCCAACGACGTCTGGGGCACGCCGGTCGTCGACGGCGATCTGCTCTATGTCACGTCCTTCGAGGTGCACGCGCTCGATGTGGCCAGCGGACGCCGCCAGTTCAAGACCAGGGACGTGGCGTGGGCGATGGCCGTCACCGGCGGCCGGATCCACGCCTCGGACGGGCCGACGCTGTACGCGCTCGACGCCGCGGACGGCACCGAGCGCTGGCGGCTCCAGACCGACGCCTGGGTGTACTCCCTGAAGGTCGACCGCGGCACGGTCGTCACCGGTACGCGCGGCGGCGGCGTCCAGGCGTGGGAGGCGTCGAACGGCGACAAGCTGTGGGAGATCGCCGGGGCCCAGACGGACTTCGAGACACCGGAGGCCGGGCCCGCGATCCATGACGGCACGGTGTATGTGTGGAAGGACGCCCGGCTGCTGGCGCTGGACGCGCGCACCGGCACCGAGCTGTGGTCGTACCCCATCGGGGACGCCGCCTCCTGCGGGGGCGTGCCCGTGCGGGTACGGCCCGCCGCCGACGGCCAGTTGTATGTCTCGGCCGGTACGCGCGTGCTCTCCATCGATCTGGTCAGCGGCCACGCGCGCTGGCACTTCGAGGCGCCCGCGGTCTTCCTCTCCCCGCCCGCCTTCGCGCCGGGACCGGCCGTGACGGGCGGCGGTGTCTATCTCGCGGACTATCTCGGCACGGTGTACGCGCTGGACGCCACCACCGGCAAGGACCGCTGGCGCATCGCGACGGAATCCCGGCAGTCGATCGAACCGGTGCTGGTCGCGGACGGCAATATCCATGTCGGCAGCGGCAGCGCGCTGTACACGCTGGACGCGGTGACGGGCACGCCCAAGTGGCGCTTCGCGGCGGGCGGCGAGGTCATCGGCGCGCCGGTCGTCGCCGACGGCCGGCTGCACTTCGGCTCGGCCGACCATGTCCTCTACACGCTGGACGCGAGCGGTGGCCAGCTGCGCTGGAAGCTCGCGACGGGCGGCGAGATCACGGGCTCGCCCGTGACCCAGCGGGGCGTGGTGTACGCGTGCAGCAAGGACCGCTGTGTCTACGCGCTGGACTCGGTGAAGGGGACGGCTACGGGGCGCGGGGCGCGCTGAGTCCTGTCCGACGCGGCTCCCGGGCGGGGCTCCGGGGCGGTGCGAGGCGGCGGTGCGAGGCGGCGGTGCGGGGTGGCGGTCAGCGCGGCCGTGGGGCGTCGGGCGGTTCTTCGGGCGGCGGCCCCGTCGGCGGTGTGGAGCTCGGGCTCCACTGCTCGTCGGTGATCCGGGGGAGCGACTGGGTGTCGCCATCGTGCGGCGACCACTCCTCCGGGGGTGAGGACGGCGGCGGCTGGGGCTCGTATCCGTACGGCTGGTACGCGTACTGGTCGTACGGCTGCGGAGGCCCGGACGGCGGCTGGTACTGCCCTTGCTGGTACTGCGGCTGCTGGTACTGCGCGTGTTCGTACCGCGCCTGTTCGTACCGCGGATGCTCGTAAGCGGGCGGCTGCGGCTGCGGCTGCGGGTGCTGGTACTGCTGCGGGTACGGGACCTCGTAGTCGTACGGCGGCTCCTGATTCCGCCACCGGCCGCGGCGCGCCCGACGGCCGCTCATCACCAGTGCGGCCAGCAGCAGTACGAACCCGCCGCCGACGGCGTACGCGACGCCGGTGCCCAGGCCCGAGCCGCCGCCGGTGACGCCGAGGCCGTCCGCCGACTGGCCCTGGCGCACCATCCACAGGACTGTGAAGCCGAGCACGACGAGACCGGCCAGCCCCACGAGCGCGCGCGAGCGCAGCACCACGCCGGACAGCGTGATCAGGGCGGCGAAGAGGAAGGGCAGCGCGAGCGAGACCACGACGCCGGAGCCGTTGCCGGAGATGCCGTTGAACAGGTCGGTGACGGGGAAGTCGCTCCCCTCCCGGCCGTCGAACCAGGGACGGAACGGACTGAGGACGGCGGCGGCCGCTCCGATGAGAGCGAGCAGCGAGCCGAGGACGTTACGGACCATCGCCGGCCCTCCTTCGCGGTGCGTGATCCTGCTCCGTCAGCGACGCTACGCCGCGTATCCGGCCCCCGCCACGCGACCGCGGGCGCCCGCCGCGCCGCTGAGGGCGCCCACGCCCCAACTGCTAGCGTGTCACGCGCGTTTGACAGGTCCACGGGTAGATCAGCCCCTGGGCCATCGGTGAGTGAGTACATGAGTGAGTACATACGGGGGAGTGACTCGATCGTGATACGTCGACGTCTGAAAGTCGCGGCCGTACTGGTCGCGGTGGTGCTGGCCCTGACGGGGTTCTCGTCCTCCTCGGGCGGCAAGGGCGGCAAGAGCGGCAAGAGCAAGAGTTCGAGCGGCGGCGGCGGGGGCGGCTGCTCCAACTCGAAGAAGAGCAATGGTTCGTACTCCGGCTCGGGCTACGACTCCGATGACGACTACGGCTCGTCCGGCAGCTCGTACGACCCGACGCCCACGGCGACGGCCGGCGCCGAGGCGCGGATCGTCACCTGCGTCAGCAAGGCGAAGGGCAAGCGCAAGGCAGTCACCTACACGACCGTGCGGGTCTCGGTGGGACCCGGTCCGACGGACACCTACGAGGTCGATGTGACCTTCGAGGACGCGGCGGGCTCGGTCGTCGACTTCGGTGACACGACGGTCGAGCTGGACGGCGGGGAGACGACCACGGTGAGGGTCCCGATGGACAGCCCGAAGCAGGTCTCGCGGGTACGGAAGTGCGAGGCGACGATCACGGCGTAGACCGTGTTCGCGGGACGCGCGAGGAGGGGGGCGCGGGGCAAAGACCCCCCCCCCCCCCCCCCCACCCCCACCCCGG